>NZ_JBSGCY010000009.1:0-94646 GCF_053602115.1 Nocardia sp. NPDC004582
CCGCGGTCATGGTGCGGCACACCGCGCTCGGCACCCGGCTGCGCGCGGTCGGACGCAATCCCGACGCCGCGGCCCGCCTCGGTCTGCCGGTCGACCGGCTGCGCTTCCTCAGTCTCGCCGGGGCGGGCGCGTTCGCGGGTCTGGCGGGCGGATTGCTGGTGGCCACAGCGCCTTTCGTGCTGGCCGAGGGATTCTCGTCCGGTTACGGCTTCTCGGGGCTGGTCGTGGGGCTTCTGGCCCGCGGCTCGCTGACCGCGGTCGCGGCGGTGTCGACGCTGCTCGGATTCCTGGTCTCCGGCGGCATCAATCTGCAGCTGGCGGCGAACGTGCCCGCCTCGACGGTGTCGGTCGTGGAGTCGCTGATGATCGTGTTCATCGCCGGTGCGGCCGTCTGGACCATGCGGCGGCCGAGGGTGGAAATAGTTGACACCCAAGATGTTTCCACGCCCGAACTGACGGGAGCGACTCGATGAGCCTTAACACAGTCACCGATATCGCCACCAGCGGAATCGGTTTCACCCTGCCGATCCTGGTGGCGGCGAGCGGCGAGCTGGTCAGCGAACGCGCCGGCGTGCTCAACCTGAGCCTCGAGGCGATGATGCTGACGGGCGCGTTCGCCGGGGTGCTGGGCGCGGTGTCCACCGGCTCACCGGTGCTGGGCACGATCGCGGCGGTCGCGGCGGCGGCGATCTTCGGTGTGCTGCAGGCGGTGTGGAGTGTCGCGCTGCGCGCCGATCAGATTGTCGTCGGCATCGCGAGCAATGCGCTGGCGCTGGGCGCGACCACCTACGGCGCCCGGCTGCTGCTCGCCGACGGCAAGGGGCACAGCGCGCCCGGTTTCGACCCGGTGCGCATCCCGCTGCTGCACCGCGTCCCGGTGGTCGGGCCCGCACTGTTCGGGCAGACGGCACTGGGTTATCTGTGCATGGTGGTCGTCGCGGCGCTGGCGGTGGTGTTCGCGCGCCGGACCAAGCTCGGGCTCGTCGTCGACGCCATCGGTGAGGACGCGGTCGCCGCCGACCGCACCGGCCTGCCGGTGCGCGTGATCCGTTGCGCCTGTGTCCTGCTGGCCGCCGTCGCGGCCGGTCTCGGCGGCGCCCAGCTCGCCTTGTCGGAAGTGCATTCGTTCAGCGACAACATGACCGGCGGCATCGGCTATCTGGCCGTCGTCGCGGTGATCGCGGGCCGCTGGCGGGCACTCGGGGTGATCCTGGCGTCGGTCTTCTTCGGCCTGGCCCAGGCCCTGCAGTTCGCGCTCCCCGCTCTCGGTTTCCACATCCCGTTCGCCCTACTGGTGATGCTGCCGTATCTGATCGCCATCGTCGCCGTCAGCGGTCTGGTCGGCAACAGCCGTTCCCCGCGCGACCTGACCGTCGCTTTCGCCCGCACCGCCTGACCCGCATCCGTCCTCGAGGAGCATCGTTGACTCTGATCCTGTCGCATTCCGATGTGCGCGCCGTGCTCGATCGCGGCGAGGTCCTGGCCGCCGTGGAACGCGCCCACGCCGACCTCGCCCGCGGCACCGCCGTCGTTCCCGCCCCACCGGCCATCGCCCTGGGCGGGGCGGCGTTCATTCCCATGGTCGCGGCCGCCGAGTCCGCGGGCGCGGCGGCGGTGAAGCTGCTGGCCGACATCCCCGCCAATCGCGAGCGCGGACTCCCCGTCCAGCGTTCGGTGATCGTGGTGACCTCCGCCGAGCACGGCGGCTGCGAAGCCCTCATCGACGGCCGCCTGGTCACCGCCGTCCGCACCGCGGCGGCCACCGCGGTCGCCACGAAATACCTTGCCCGCCAGCACAGCTCATCCCTGGGCCTGATCGGCGCCGGCGCCCTGGCCGTCGAGCACACTCGCGCGATCGCCCGAGTCCGCGCCCTGGACACCGTCCTGGTCTGGTCCCGCACCGCCGCCACGGTCGACGAATTCCGCAAGGCCATAGCCGATCTCGACCTCACCGTCGAAGCCATGGCATCCCCCGGAGCGGTCACCCGCACCGCCGACATCCTCTGCACCCTCACCCCGTCCAAGGACCCCATCGTCCGCGGCGCCTGGTTCGGCCCCGGCCTGCACGTCAACGCGGTCGGCGCACCCCCGCGCAGCGACCACCGCGAAGTGGACGGCGAGGCCATGCGCCGAGCCCGGGTCGTCGTCGACTCCACCGCCACCACCCTCACCAAATCCGGCGACACCCTCCTCGCCATCGCCGAAGGCGCCATCGACAAATCCTCCGTCACCACGGAACTCGGCGACATCATCACCGGCGCCACCCCCGCCCGCACCACCGACACCGAGATAACCCTCTACAACTCCGTCGGCATCGGCCTCCAGGACCTGGTCACCGCCCGCCTGATCATCGACAAGGCCCGAGCCGACGGGGTCGGCACCGAAATCGACCTCAGCGCATAGACGCATACGCTCAGGTCGTGAACCGCGTTCGGGGAAACGACGGCGGGAAGAGGTCATCGGTTTCCCGTCGCAGATAGTCTCTTTCGGAGTACGCCTCGCGCATGCGGTCGAACAGGGATTGGGCCCGGCGGGCCATACCGGGCAGATCGGCGCCCGGCATTTCGCCATCCCGCATGACGATGCGCCCGGCGATCATCGAGAAGGTCGCCGCGCGGGCGGTGCTGTTCATGCAGATCGTGCGGACCGGATCGTCGAGCACCCCGTCACGGAAGTCGCCGAGGTGGAAAGCAACCAGGTCGGCGGTGGCACCCACCGCGATTCGGCCCAGGTCGGTCCGGCCGAGGGCGGTCGCGCCGCCCAGCGTCGCGGCGGTCAGATAGTCGCCGTAGCCGGCCGCGTCGAGGCGGTGCGCACCGACCTTGGCGACCGCGACGCCGATGTCGATGCCCCGGATCAGGTCGGGCGGAAACGAGTCGGTGCCGAGCGCCAGACCGACACCGGCCGTTCGATAACGCTCGAAGCTGTCCAGGGCCGCGCCGTAACGCGCCGAGGTGAGCGGGCAGTGCACGATCGTGACGCCCGCGGCGGCCATGGTCGCGACGTCGGCATCGGTCCCGAGGCCGACGAGCGGGTGCGAATCGACGTAGATCCCGTGCGGCAGCAGAAGTTTCGGACCGAGCAGACCCACCCGATCCAATACCTCGAGCGGCGGCGCGCCGAACTTCTCCAGCACGAGCCGGCGCTCGACGAGCCCCTGCAGGGCATGCAGCCGGACGAGCACCCCGGCTTCCGCGGCGAGCTTCGCGGTCCGCCGCAGCAGGTCTTCGCTGAGTGTCTCTATGCGACAAGGCAATAGGACCCCGTGCACAAGGTCCGAGGGGTTGTTCCGGGCCCAGTCCAGGAACCGCTCGGCCCCGTCGAATCCCTCGAGACCGAGCGCTTCGTTCCAATACAGGGAGCGGGTCCCGTTGTCGTCCACCACATTCACCCCGGAGCGGTAGCTCGGCCCGAGGTAGACCCGCAGCCCCAGCCGCTCGGCGGTCTCGGCCATGGCCACCGCGTCCTCGAAGGTCTCCGCCCAGTCGCTGTGCACCTCCGAGGCGATGGGCATGGCGGTGGTGACGCCGTGTCGCAGCAGCTGAACGAACCCGTATTCGCGGATGAAAGCCCGTTCGGCGCTGTCGAATACGGCTCGCCGCCGCCGCTCGGCATAGTCGCGGGACCATTGCAGTCCGAGTCCGAGCTCAGGCGACTGCCACGAGTCGATCAGGGCGTGGTCGATATCGGTCAGCGCGTCGAGATCGATGAAGCCCGGCATGAGCAGGGACTCACCCAGCTCGATCACCTCGTCCACCGCGACCGCCCCACGCGGTCCGACGGCGAGGATGCGGGTCCCGTCGACCACGACCTCCGCATTCTCGAGCAGCACGTGCCCGCCATCCGAATAGGCGAGCACATGCGCGGCCCGGACGCCGCGACGCCCGCTCACCTCCCGGCCCCGCTGCCCGGCCATTCGAAACCCTCCAGGGCGGTGTCGACTTCGACGACCGCCCCGCGATGCACGACCGTCCGCCCGGCGGGCCGATCCATCACCGCCCCGGTCGGGCTGATCGCATCGACCAGCAGGAATTCGGCGGGATCCCCGGGCTCGAACCCGGGGTGCAGCCCGAGCCGATCGAGGACGCTCAGGCCGCGATCGATCACCCCCGCACCGCCCCAGGTGGCGACGGCGAGCGCGTGCTCGATCTCCGTATCGCTGGAGAACCCGTTGGTGAAGGCCAGCTGCCAGGCCCGATCGAGCATGTCGCCAGTGCCGTACGGGGACCAGAAGTCTCGCTGGCCGTCCATGCCGACCCCGACCCGCACACCCGCCGCCGCCAGCTCGAGCAAGGGGAGCTCCCAGCCGTTCCCGCCCGCGGCGTGGGTGATCGCCACGTCGTTCGCCGCCAAGCGCGCGATCATCTCCGCGACGCCGGGCAACCCGCTCGCGAGACACCGGGCATGCGAGATCGTCACCTGCCCTCGCATGCCGAGCGCCTCGACCCGTTCCAGGATCAGCGACAGGGTGAACAGGCCCAGCTCACCGGCCTCGTGCAGATGGATGTCGACCCCGACCCGATGCCGTTCGGCGAGCAGGAAGACGGCGTCGAGGTGCCGCACCGGGTCACGATCGATCTCGCACGGGTCGATGCCGCCGATGAGGTCCGCGCCCGCGCGCAGGGCCGCGTCGAGCAGATCCACGACGCCGGGTTCGCGCAGGATCCCGACCTGCGGAAAGGCCACGATCTGCACATCGGCGACAGTGGCATAGCGTTCCCGTGCCGCCAGGACGCCCTCGAGCTTGTCCAACCGCGAGTCGGCATCCACCTGGGCGTGGGTGCGGATCCGGGTGGCCCCGTTGGCGACTGCCACGGCAAGGGTGAAGGAAGCCCGTTCCGTGACAGTGCGTTCCGCCGATCGCCAGTGCTCCCGATCGTTCATGATCCGGCCCCAGCGGCCGGGCGCGCCGGTGTAGGGGCGGACGGGCAGGCCGAGACAGCTGGAGTCCAGGTGCAGATGGACATCGGAGAGCGCGGGCAGGATGAGCCGCCCGCTCCCTTCGAGGTGGTCACCGACGGTGGGGCCGCGGTCGGCCGGTGCCGCCGTCACCACCTCGGAAACCGCTGCCACCACCCCGTTTTCGATGATCAGGTCGACCGGCTTTCCGCCCCACGGATGGACATTGCCGATGACCAGGTCGCTCATGCGGCGGTCCGGAAGGTCGCGGCGTGCGCGGTGATCATGCCGTCGGCCCGCGGCGTCCAGTTCAGCCTGGGGTTCACCGCGTAGTTCGTGTCGGGGGTGTACAGGCCGATGAGCAGTGCGTGGGCATCATTGAACTGGAACAGCTCCCGGTAGGCGTTGATCCGGTCCTGTCCGCTGACGGTCCGTGTCTTGGCGACCAGCGCGGCGGTGGCGGGCAGCATGGCGTAGTCGTTCTGCTGTCCGCCGAACATGGAGGACACCGGCGCGTCGCCGTCCAGTGTCGAGGGCGCGTAGGTGTTCAGGTACAGGCCCTTCGCGGTCTTCGTCCCGTAGATGATCTGCGAGAAGCTGCCCTGATCGGTGCCCTGCAGGGTGACCTTGAGTCCGACCTTGGCGAGGTCGCCCTGAATCGCCTGCGCGATTTCGGAACTCAGCGGGATGCGCCCGTTCGTGGCGTACTGGAACGGGATCTCCTGACCGGTGTAGCCGGACTCGGCGAGCAACTGCTTGGCCTTGGCCGGGTCGTAGGTGGCGTGCGGGTAGGTCGGGTCGTAGCCGCCCACATTCGCGGCGATGAGCTGATTGTCGACCGACGCCTTTCCGGCGAGCACGTTCTTCACGATGCTTTCACGATCGATGGCCACCGAGATGGCCTGGCGCACCTTCTCGTTCGCCAGCGGCCCTCCCGACGAATTCATGCCCAGGAAGGTGACACCGTTGGACACTTTCGATGTGAGGGTGACATTCGACGAACCCGTCAGTGCGGAAACCTGATTCGGCGCGATCAATGCCACATCCAGGCTGCCGGACTGCACCCCGTTGAGGCGGGCATCGGCGTCGCTCACCGTCTTGAAGGTCACCTTCTCCACCGCGGGCACATCGCCCCAGTAGTTCGGATTGCGTTTGACCACGTACTCGACACCGCGGGTGTAGTGATCGAACACGAACGGTCCCGAGCCGACCGGCGCGGCGGCGAAGCCGGCGGAACCCAGTTTGGTGTACACGCTCTCGGGCACGATCGAGACGCCGGTGACAATGCTCGGCCACGCGGAGTAGGAGGCGTTCAGCGTGAACACGACCGTGTTCTGCGGGCCGACGGCGGCGGATTGGAACATCTCCATATAGGAGGCCGGATCACCGGACGGCGTCGCCTTGATCGTGTTGTAGGTGAAGGCGACGTCGGAGGGCTTCACCGGCTCACCATTGTGGAACTTGGCGTTGTCGCGAATCGTGAACGTCCACTTCGTGAAGTCGGCGTTCGGCTCCCAGCCGGTGGCGAGCAGCGGTGTGATCTTGCCGTCGTTGTCGAAGCGGGCCAGCTGATCGAAGGCGGCGAAATAGTAGTTGTAGCCGGCCAGCGAGCCATCGACGATCGGGTCGGGGACATGTTCGGGCTCGGCGACCGCGCCCACCACGATCGCATTGGCCGAGGTGCCGGAGCTGCCGGCCGGCGCACAGCCGGTCAGCGCCACGGAGGCGGCCAGGACGGTCAGCGCGGCCATGGCGACGGGGATCTTGAATCTCACGGATGTTCCTAATCACTGAGGAGGGAAAGGGATTTCGCGGGCCGAGTAGTCGAGACAGGAAAATGGCAGGCGACCGAATGACCCGTACGGCCGAGCAGATCGAGCGAGTCGGCCGGGTCCAGCGGTGTGAGCGGGGGTTCCCGCTCGGCGCAGATGTCCCTCGCGCCGGGGCATCGGGTGCGGAAGGTGCACCCGCTCGGTGGGTTCGAGGCATCGGGCATCTCGCCGCGCACGAGCACCGCGGCATCACGGCCGCGCCGATGGGGATCGGGAACGGGCGCCGACGCGATCAACGCGCGGGTGTAGGGATGGCTCGGATCGGTGAAAACCGCTTCGGTCTCGCCGATCTCGACCAGCTTTCCCAGATGCAGCACGCCGACTCGGTCCGCCATGTGCCGCACCACCGAAAGATCGTGTGCGATGAACAGATAGGAGAGTCCGAGCCGCTCCTGCAGGTCCTGCAGCAGATTGATCACCTGCGCCTGAACCGAGGCGTCGAGCGCGGAGACCGGTTCGTCGAGGACCAGTACCTCCGGTTCCAGCGCGAGCGCGCGTGCGATGCCCAGGCGTTGCCGTTGCCCGCCGGAGAACTCGGCGGGGCGGCGCGGTAGGGCGTCCGCGGTGAGACCGACCTGGTCCAGGAGTTCCACCACCCGCTCGCGCGTGTATCCGCCGGTGATGCGCAGCGGTTCGGCCACGATGTCGTGCGCGGTCATGCGCGGGTCGAGCGAGGAGTACGGGTCCTGGAAGACCAACTGCACTCGGTTCCGCAGGGCCCGTCGCGCCCGTGGCGTCAGGGTCCGCAGGTCCCGGCCGAGTATCCAGACGCGACCGGCCGCCGGGGTGTTGATCCCGAACAGCGTGCGCACCAGCGTGGATTTGCCGCCTCCGGATTCGCCTACCAGGCCGAAGGTTTCGCCGCGACGGACCTCGAAGGTGATTCCGTCGAGGGCCCGCAGGGTCCGTGGCCGGCGCAGTCCGCGACGGATGTCGAAACTCACGGCGAGGTCTTCGACCCGGATGACCGCTTCGGGAACAGCTGCCGGATTCATGCCGATGCCTCCTGTCCGATGTGGGCGTGAGCGGGCGGGCAGGCGATCGCGTGCTCGGCATCCAGCGGGACCAGCACGGGTGTGGCCGTCTCGCATTCGCTGTTCTTGCCCGGGAATTCGCATCGTGGCGCGAACCGGCAGCCGGGCGGCCGATCGGTCGGAGCGGGCGGTGAGCCGGGGATGGCGTAGGCGCGGCCCTGGGCCTCCGCGCGCTCCTGGCCGAGCAGGCTGCGCTGCAGTCCGCGGGTGTACGGGTGGGTGGCGCGGTCGAAGACCTGCCAGACCGTGCCCGTCTCGACAACCCCGCCCGCGTACATGATCGCGACGCGGTCGGCGTGCTGGGCGACGAGTCCGAGGTCGTGGGTGATGAGCACCATGCCCGCGTCACCGCGTGCCCGGGCGGTCGCCAGCACATCCATCAACTGGGCCTGAATGGTCACATCCAAGGCCGTGGTCGGTTCGTCGGCGATCAACACCGCCGGATCGTTCGCCATCGCCATGGCGATGACAGCGCGTTGCCGCATGCCGCCCGACCATTCGTGCGGATAGGCGCGGGAGCGCTGCTCGGGCTGCGGGATGCCCACTTCGGCAAGCAGTTCGACGACTCGACGGCGACGGGCCTTGGCATCGAGACGCTGATGGATCGCCAGTGCCCGCTCGATTTGCGTCCCGACCCGGCGTACCGGATTGAGCGAGGTCATCGGATCCTGGAACACCATCCCCAGATCCGCCCCGCGCAGCCGCCGCATGGTGGCCTCGTCGGCTCCGATCAGCTCGCGCCCGCGGAACTTCACGCTGCCGGAGAAGACGGTCAGCGGCGGGGTGAGCAAGCCCAGCACGGCGAGCATGGTCACCGACTTGCCGGAGCCGGATTCGCCGACCAGACAGAGCACTTCACCCGCTTCGAGGGAAAGGCAAACGGAATCGACGAGCACCACGCGTTCGCCGGATCCGGTCACGTAGCCGATGGTGAGGTCGGTGACCTCGAGCAGCGGGACGCTGTCGTGGGATCGGTTGCCGCTCATGCCGTCACCGCCTTCCGGAACGGCGACCGCGCGCCCGTCCCCTGGTGCGATCCGCTGCCCTCGGCGGTGAATCGCTGACTGATCAGCAGGGTTCCGGCGATGACGAGCAGCAGCGCGGTCGCCGGAACCAGCGTCAGGAACGGCGCCTGCCGCACATACTTCTGCCCGTCGGTGATCATCAACCCCCAACTGGGAGTGGGTGGTTGCACGCCGAGTCCGAGGTAGTCGAACGACGAGATCATGATCATGACGTTCCCCAGATCGGCGGTCGCCAGAATGCCCACCGGCACGAGCACGTGCGGCACGATGTGTTTGCGCATCACCCAACTCGAACTCGCGCCCAACAGCCGCGGCGCGATGACGAAGTCGCGCGTGGACAGACCCAGCGCCACCGAACGGCCGACTCGGGCATACCCCACCCAGAACGTCAATCCCAGAATGGTGGCCATGAGCCCGACACTCGGTCCGCGCACCGCGGACAACGCCATGATGACCAGGCTCATCGGAACCGCGAGCTGCACATCGGCATACCCCATCAGCAGGCTGTCCAAGGCGCCGCGGAAGTAGCCCGAGACGGTGCCGATGATGACGCCGATGACCGAGTTGACCACCACGATGACCACGACCAGACCCAGGGTGATCCGGCCCGCCAGCGCCAGGCGGCTGGCCAGATCGCGGCCCAGCGAGTCGGTGCCGAGCGGATATCGTGCCGTGGTGAACGGCCGCGTGAACGCGTCGGCCAACTCCTGCGAGTACGGACTGTAACCGTCGGTGAGGGGATACAGCAGCGAGAACAGCACGACCAGGAGAACCATGGCGACGCCGAGCAATGCGGCGAGATCGCGAGCGGACCTGATGCGGGCGAAGGCGGTTCTGATCATCGGACTCTCGCTCTCGGATCGACGAAGCCGTACAGGATGTCGACGGCGAGATTGACGACGACGAAGATGGTCGCGATGACGACCAGCCCGGACTGCACGACCGGAAAGTCCCGGCTGAACACCGAGGTGAGCATCAACTGGCCCAGACCCGGCCAGGCGAAGACGCTTTCGACGATCACCAGCCCGCCCAGCAGCGTGCCGAAATTGATGCCCGAAACCGTGAGGACCGGTAGCAGCGCGTTCGGCAGCACCTCGCGCAGCACCACGGTCGAGCGCCGTTCGCCGCGGGCATACGCGGTGCGCACATAGTCCTGTGCGCTCTCGGTGGTCAGCGAATTGTCGAGCAGCCGGGCATACACGACGAACTGCGCGGTCGCGATGGTGACCGCCGGCATCACGATGGACAGCGGATTCGCGCTCGCCAGCGACGGCAGCCAACCCAGGGTCACCGAGAACATCAGCACCAACAGCAGACCGAACAAGAAGTCCGGCACCGCGAGTCGCGCCGCACCGAGCCCGAGCAGTACGCCGCGCAGTGACCGGATCTCGGTCAGATGCACCGTCAGCACCGCGAGGAAGGCGAGCAGGATTCCGAGCACGAACCCGGCCGTCCCGAGCTGCAGCGAAGCCGGCAACCGCTCCGCGACGATCGCCATCGACGAGGTGCCCTGCTGCCGGTAGGAATCGCCGAAGTCCCCGGCGAGCACTCCGCGCAGATAGTCGACGTACTGGGTGAGCGGCGGCTTGTCGAAGCCCAGCTTCGCGGCGAGCGCCGCGATATCGGCCTCGCTCGCCGTCTCCGGCAACAGGGTGGCCGCCGGGCTACCGGTCAGCCGTCCGAGCGCGAAGGCCAGCGAAACCACCACGAACACCGTGATCACCGCCTGCAGCAAGCGGCGCAGTAGATAGACGACCAAGCTCAACTCTTCTCATCCGGACACGCGGCCTACAGAATTGGATTGGCCGGTATCCACGTCGTCATCCGGGCGTTTCGCAGCCGTGAACGATGAGATATACGAAATGACCTGCGAATTGCGATGTTTCGAAACATTCGGGCACATCGAACGCAGGAATCGAACGCCGCCACTCGAACACGAACGAGGTCCCCTCACCCAGGGTGAGGGGACCTCGTTCAGCGCACGACGTCGTAGACGAGTCGGGTGGCACCGAATGATCCGGTATTCAACTGTCCTGCACCCACGTCCGACCGACTGAGATCGGCGTGGCCAGGGGGTTACACGGCGTCGAGCGCAACGGCGATCTTGCCGGCCATGGCGGTCACCGCCGGGCTCGGAACACCCTTGGCCTGCGCGGTGGCTTCGACCGCGACCAGCACGGTGGCGCGGAAGTTGGCGGCCTCGGCCGGGTCCTGCGCGCCGAGCACGGTGATCGCCGCCGTCAGCGCGGGCAGCACCTGATCAGCCAACTCGGCGACACTCTTGCCCTCCAGGTGGATGTCACGGGCCCGGGTGGACAACACATGCCCGACCACGCCGGTCGCCGAGGTGAGGGCGATCGAGCCCTGGCTGCTGCCCTTGTGCGGCGCACCGGCAGCGGAAAGCAGGGCGACCGCGCCGTATGCGGCAGTGCGGATGGTGCTCTTGTCCTGGTCGGTCAGCGTGATGGACATGTCGTGTTCTCCTTCGAATCTTGGGTGATCCCAACCGGTTCGGTCCCGGTCGTTCTCTTCGATGAACACACTGTGGCCGGGCAGCCTGACACCGCCCTGACGACAACCTGATACGTCCACTGACATGGATGGCGCGGTCGAGATGACCGGCGCTGCTGGATATTCGGCGAGACGGGAGGCACGAGAAAGGCCCCTCACCTGGTGGCGAGGGGCCTTCGAGGTGGAGCTGCCGGGAATCGAACCCGGGTCCTCCGCCGCATCTTCAGGGCTTCTCCGTGTGCAGTTCGCTATGCCTCTGCTTGGATCTCCCGGTCACGCGAACAAGCCGAGATGACGATCCCAGTCGCTGTTAGGTGTCCCATCCGGCGCCGCGACCGCGCCGGACGGTAGAGCCCTCTAGCTGATGCCAGGGACCGGGTCGAGGGCGAACCCGGGCTGACAGACACGCTTCGTTGCTTAGGCAGCGAGAGCGTAGTCGCGCTGATGAGAATCGGCGCTTATAGGGTTACAGCGACGCTTATACGGTGGTCTCCTGCCTGCACCGACACGCTTCCCCTGAATCAACGTACGCAGTCGAAACCGTTCAGCCCCGTCTGTGTTCACCGATTCAGATGAACTTCCCGGCTCTCACCGGGCTACCTATCCTAACACCGCACAAACCTTGGTTCATTCCATTAACGCGCGGGCGAGCTACTCAGCCGCGCATGCCCTTGATGCGGCGGCCGAGTTCGCGGGTGACCTCGCGTTCGGCGTCGCGTCGGGCCAGGTCCTGGCGCTTGTCGTAGTCCTGCTTACCCTTGGCGAGGGCCAGTTCGACCTTGACCTTGCCGTCGGAGAAGTACATGGACAGCGGGACCAGGGTGAGGCTGGACTCCTTGGTCTTGCCGAGCAGCTTGTCGATCTCGCGACGGTGCAGCAGCAGCTTGCGGGTGCGGCGCGGGGCGTGGTTGGTCCAGGTGCCGTGGCCGTACTCGGGCACGTGCAGGCCGCGCAGCCACACCTCACCGTCGTCGATGGAGGCGTAGGCGTCGACCAGCGAGGCCTTGCCCTCGCGCAGGCTCTTCACCTCGGTGCCGACCAGCGCGACCCCGGCCTCGTAGGTCTCGAGGATCGCGTAGTTGTGCCTCGCCTTCTTGTTGCTGGCGATGACCTTGCGCCCCTTTTCCTTCATGTCTCCTCTATCGTCCCGTCGCCGGTCGGAATTCCCAACCAGCTTACGGATCGTCCGACCGGGTTCCGGTGGCCGGGACGCGCCCAGTCCGGACCGGGTGCCCCGGTGTTAATCATGAAACCGGCGCTGGCGTGAGCCAGTTCACAGCGACTCTCCTCGAAAGGACCTCCGTGCATACGGCTTTCATCCGAATCAAGGTCGATCCCGCCGCCGCCGACCAGGTCGCGCAGGCCATGCTGACGCTCACCGCACCCACCCTGGCCGAGCCCGGCTGCCACACCTACGAGTTCTACCGCGACAACGACGACCCGTCACTGTTCCTGTGCTTCGAGCACTGGGATTCCCGCCAGGCCCTCGACGATCACGGCTCGACCCCGCACGTGCAGGCCTTCCTCAGCGAGTTCGGCCCGCACATCCAGGTGTGGGAACAGAACCACACCTCCGCGCTGGCCTGAGGCGGATCCCGGCCAGAACACACCGTTCCGGCCGGGAACCTCAGACGGTCTCGCGCGAGTCGAGCACGACCTTCGCGCCCGGCGACGCCGCGACCTGCAGGGTGCGCAGGCGCAGCAGCACCGGGTTGTCGGTGAGCAGCTTGGCCGTATTGGCCAGCGACCGCAGCGCGGCCGCCTCGGCGCGGGCCCGCTCGAGCTCGGCCCGACCGCGCTCACGGGCCAGGACCGTCTCCAGGGCGGCCTTGCGGAGCTCGCCCGGGAGCATGAGGTCCTTGGCGCGCACGGCGTCGACCCGGATGCCGAGCCGCTCGACCGCGGCCGCGACCGTCGCCGTCCCGGAACCGAGCAGCGCGCGATCGGCGACCAGCTCGTCGAGGGTGTGCGCGGCCACCAGGTCACGCGCGACCTCCTGAACCGCGCCGTACAGCACCACCTCGGCGTTCTGCGCTGCGACGGTGAACGCCACCGGATCGGTGACCACCCAGTC
Organism: Nocardia sp. NPDC004582; assembly: GCF_053602115.1. NCBI lineage: Bacteria > Bacillati > Actinomycetota > Actinomycetes > Mycobacteriales > Nocardiaceae > Nocardia > Nocardia sp. NPDC004582. Next base: position 13,376 of record NZ_JBSGCY010000009.1, read on the forward strand.
GGCTGCGAAGCTCGCGCGCAGCGACAGGCCGTCCGAGGTCAGCAGCTCCTGGCCGACGACCTGGAGCATCCGCGGGCGCATATCGACGGTGACGAGCTTGCAGCGCTGCTCGTCGTAGCGGTGCCGGCCCGGCTCCAGCGTCCGCTCCAGGACGCCGTCGCGGTACAGCAGGGTGCGCTGCCAATCCATGACAGTCGCATACGTCTTCGTGAACATCGTCTTCGTGAACATCCCAATCTCCTTCCCTCACTTGGCATCGGGCACGACCGGACACGCCCTGACCGATCACGGCACGCGGCGGGAGCCTCCCCCGTCCGGGGACGGAGAGCTCGCAGAGCCGCGACACCGCCCACGACCGGTCAGGGCGCATCACGTCAAGGAGTCGAACCTCGGCAGATGGAATCTGCGTCACCAGGGAGTGGCCGCCCCCGATGCGGGGAACGCGGTCCGGAGATCTCCGGTGCGCCCCTTGGTAGCGGCCGAGATCAAAGGTAGCCAGCGCATCGCGCTGCGCGCCAACGATTTTCCGGGCGCGGACAAGAGGGTCGTGAAATGCGAAAAGGCCCTTCAGTTTTCACTGAAGGGCCTTTCACAGTAGTCCCGACGGGATTTGAACCCGCGCTACCGCCTTGAGAGGGCGGCGTCCTAGGCCGCTAGACGACGGGACCAGGTCGCTCGCTGCGATCCGTGGACCGCGGCAGCTCCGAAAGCTTATCCTGCCGCCGCCCAGCAACCAAATCGCCTGTTGACGGGCTTGCGGAGGGCCACAGGACTCGCCCGCACGGACGCCGTGATCAGCTCTCCGGGACCTCGTCACGCCAGCCGCGCTCGAAGATCACTTCGAGCTTGTCCCCGATCGCGGCCTCGAGATCGATCCCGAGTTCGGCGGCGGTCAGCCACGCGCAGATGACCACGTCCGCCAGCTCGGCCCGCATCTCCTCGAATGTGCCTGTGCGGCGGGCCTGTCCGGACCAGCGGCGGTACGCCCCGACGAACTCGCCCGTCTCCTCGGCCAATGCGAGCACCTGCCGGTTCCGCGACCCCTCGGCCGGGAACCCGGCATCCCGCAGGCGGGCCAGGATTTCGGCCGCGACCTGCGGCATGTCGACTGTCATGGCGGCGACCGTCCTCTCGATGGTTCGCGGCTCTACTGGTAGTCCGGCGGCAGATCGCCGAAGTCCGGCGGCGCCTCATCGGGCCACGGGATGTCGTCGGCCGCGGCGAAGCCGCTCGGCTGCGCAGCGAAGCCAGGCGCTTGTCTGGCGGAACCGGCGGCCGGGTCAGCCGAGCGAGGCGCCGACGCCGCCGAGCCACCCCCGGCGTCGGAGCCACCCGCCGCGGCGATCACCTCGAGCACGCCCTCGCCGTACTTCGCGCGCTTGTTCTCACCGATGCCGGAGATGCCCGCGAGGTCGGACAGCGAGGCGGGTTTACGGGTGGCGATGTCGCGCAGCGTCGCGTCGTGGAAGACGACGTAGGCGGGTACGCCCTGTTCCTTGGCGGTGGCGGCGCGCCAGGCGCGCAGCTTCTCGAACAGGTCGGTGTCGGACTTGCTGAGGTCGCCCGCGGCGAGGCGGGAACCCTTGGCGGGCTTGGAGGTTCGGGCCGCCTTGGTGCGTTCGGGTTCGCGGCGGAGCATGACCTCGCGCTTCTCGAACAGCACCTGGTTGCTGGATTCGGTGAGGGTCAGCACGCCGTAGTCGCCGTGCACGGCGAGCAGCCCCTGGGCCAGCAGCTGGCGGATCACGCCGCGCCATTCGATATCGCGCAGCTCGGTGCCGATGCCGAAGACCTTGAGCTCGTGGTGGGCGTGCTGTTCCACCTTCGGATTGCGCTTGCCGATCAGGATGTCGACGATGTGGCCCGCGCCGAAGCTCTGGCCGCGTTCCCGCTTGAGCCGCAGCACCGTGGAGAGCACCTTCTGCGCGGGCACGGTGCCGTCCCACGCCTCGGGCGCGTTGAGGCAGGTGTCGCAGTTGCCGCAGCGCTGCCCCTGCTGGCCGAAGTAGGCGAGCAGCTGGACCCGGCGGCACTGGACGGTCTCGCACAGCGCGAGCATGGCGTCCAGGTGCAGTTGCAGCTGACGGCGGTGCGTGGCGTCGCCGTCGGAGGAGTCGATCATCTTGCGTTGCTGGACAACGTCACTGAGGCCGTAGACCATCCACGCGGTGGACGGCTGCCCGTCACGCCCGGCGCGACCGGTCTCCTGGTAGTAGCCCTCCACCGATTTCGGGAGGTCCAGATGGGCGACGAAGCGCACGTCGGGCTTGTCGATGCCCATGCCGAACGCGATGGTGGCCACCACGACCAGACCGTCCTCGCGCAGGAAGCGAGCCTGATTGGTCGCGCGGGTGCGATTGTCCAGTCCCGCGTGATACGGCACGGCCTCGACACCGTTGGCGGTCAGGAACGAGGCGGTCTTCTCCACCGAATTGCGCGACAGGCAGTAGACGATGCCCGCGTCCCCGGCGTGCTCGTTCTGGATGAACGAGAGCAGCTGGTGCTCGGCCCGGTTCTTGCCTTCGATCCGGTACTGGATATTGGGCCGGTCGAAGCTGGCCACGAAGTGCTTCGCGCCGCGCGCCTCGGTCAGATCCAGCCGTTCGGCGATCTCCTTGCGGGTGGCCTCGGTGGCGGTGGCGGTGAGCGCGATGCGCGGCACGTCCGGCCAGCGTTCGTGCAGCATGGACAGGCCCAGATAGTCGGGCCGGAAGTCGTGGCCCCACTGCGACACACAGTGCGCCTCGTCGATGGCGAAGACCGAGATCTTGCCCCGGTCCAGCAGCTGGGCGGTGGAGTCCAGCCGCAGCCGCTCGGGCGCGAGGTAGAGCACATCCAGCTCCCCCGCCACGAATTGCGCCTCGACCGTGCGCCGTTCGTCGGGGAACTGCGTGGAGTTCAGGAAGCCGGCGCGCACGCCGACCGCGGTGAGCGCGTCGACCTGATCCTGCATGAGCGCGATGAGCGGCGAGACGACCACGCCCACGCCCGGCCGGACCAGCGCCGGGATCTGATAGCACAGCGACTTGCCGCCACCGGTGGGCATGAGCACCAGGGCGTCGCCGCCGGAGATCACCTGTTCGACGATCTCCCGCTGCGGCCCGCGAAAATTGTCGTACCCGAACGTCTTCCGCAAAACCTGGTGTGCCGGATCACTTCCGGCATCACCCAGGTTCCCGTCAATGGTCTCGACCTCCGGCGCACTCACGACGGCAATCCTACGGACACCCTCCGACGCCCGGTGCCCGGTCGAGAACTTCGCACCCCGTCACTCGCGCACGTAGTACCGCAAGGCGACATACGCGGTGAGAGCGGCGAATCCGATACCGATCGGTGTGACGATCATGGCCACGGCCGCGATGTCGTCGCCGGTGATCCGCGGCAGCACCTGATCGTTGAACAGCGAACCCAGCGCCCGGTTGATCACCAGCGGCTGCGCCACGAACAGCCCGCCGATGGCCAGCACCGATCCGACCAGCGCGGCCAGCACGGCTTCCAGCAGGAACGGCAGCTGCGTGTACCAGCGCGTGGCGCCGACCAGTCGCATGATGCCGACCTCGGTCCGCCGGGCCAGCGCCGCGACCTGCACCATATTGGCGATCAGCATCAGGGCGGCCAGCGCCTGCAGCGCCGCCAATCCGAAGGCGGCGTTGCGCAATCCGACGAAGAAGCTGACCAGCCGGTCCACGATGTCCATGTCATTGAGCACGGTCATGACGCCGGGCCGCTTGGAGAAGTCGTCGTAGATGGACCGGTACTTGGTGACGTCGTCGAGCTTCACCCGGAACGAGGCGGGCAGCCCGTCCTTGCTCACCTCGTCGGCGAGACCCGGCTGATCCTTGAAGGTGGTCTCCTTGACCTCCTTCACCGCGTCCGCGCTATTGATGAACTGCACGTTCGCCACATAGTCGTGCTTCTTCAGGTCAGCCATGAGCGAGGCGCACGGCTGGCCGGTGCAGTCCGGATCCGACTTCGACACCTGATCGTCGAGGTACAGCCGGATCTCCACACGCTGGACGTAGTAGTCCTGGATCTTGTCGGCCATCCGGACCGCGAGCAGACCGCCGCCGAGCATGGTCAGCGACACCGCGGTGGTGAGGATCATGGCGATGGTCATGGTGACGTTGCGGCGCAGGCCGGTGAAGACCTCGCTGAACAGGAATCCCGCGCGCATTACCGGCCCACCCCGTAGACGCCCATCTCGTCGTCGCGCACGATGCGTCCGCGATCGAGTTCGACCACGCGCCGGCGCATGGCGTCGACGATGGTGTTGTCGTGGGTGGCCATGACCACCGTGGTTCCGGTGCGGTTGATGCGTTCGAGCAGCATCATGATGTCCTGACTGGTCTCGGGGTCGAGGTTGCCGGTCGGTTCGTCCGCCAGCAGCACCAGCGGCCGGTTCACGAAGGCGCGGGCCAGCGCGACGCGCTGCTGCTCACCGCCGGACAGTTCACCGGGCAGCCGGTCGGCCTTGCCCGCGAGCCCCACCATGTCGAGCGCCTCGGGCACCGACCGATTGATGAATGCTCGCGATTTGCCGATCACCTCCAGCGCGAACGCCACATTCTGTTCCACCGTCTTCTGCTGCAGCAGCCGGAAGTCCTGGAAGACGCACCCGATGCGCTGGCGCAGCTTGGGAACCCTGCGTCCCGGCAGCCGGTCGACCCGGAAGTCGGCGACCCACACCTCACCGGTGGTCGGTTTCTCGTCCTTCAACAGCAGCCGCATGAACGTGGACTTTCCGGAGCCCGAGGGCCCGATAACGAAGACGAACTCGCCTTTTCCGATATCGACGGAGACATTGTCCAGCGCCGGCCGCGTCGAGGTCTGATACGACTTGGTGACGTTGCGCAGGGTTATCACGGGGAGCCAGTGTAGCCAGGGCGACCGCGCCGCCGACTACACCGCGCGGGCACGGAGTCAGCGCTGGGTGTGCTCCGAGGTGTTTGGCAGATAGTTGCTGAGCACGGTATTCACGATCGGCGGGGTGCTCTTGGACTCGTGTCCGGCGGGCTTGACGACCACGTAGAGCCCGAAAGTGGCGACCCACACCGCCATCAGGATCGCGGTGGACTTACGGATTCGCTTGATCGACACCGACACTCATACCCTCCCGGCGCAGTGCCGCGGCCACCCGCACACGGAGCTCGCGCCCGACTTCGAACTGTTTGCCCGGCAGCGTCCGGGCCACCATCTTGATGTTCATCTGATTGACGGTGAGATCTTCGACACCCATCACGCTGGGCTCGTCCAGCAGCAGGGCCTTCAGCTTGCGATCGGAGAACGCCTTGGCCCCGACATCGCGCAGGACTTCGTTGACCTTGTTGATGTCGGACGTGGCGGGCACCGGCACATCGATGGCGGCGCGCGCCCAATCCTTGGACAGGTTGGTCACTTTCACGATCTGACCGTTGGGAACGATGACCACTTCGCCGTCCGCGCTGCGCAAGGTGGTGATGCGCAACGTGACGTCCTCCACCGTACCCTCGGCCTCCGCGGAGTTCCCGCTGACCGCGATCCGCACGACATCGCCGAAGCCGTACTGCCTTTCGGTGATGAGGAAGAATCCCGCGAGCAGATCCTGCACGATGCGCTGCGCGCCGAAACCCAGCGCCGCGCCCAGCACCGCGGCCGGGGCGACCAGTCCGCCCAGCTCGAAACCCAAGCGCCGCAGCACTTCCAGCGAGACCAGGAAGTAGACGATGGACAGCACCACCCAGGTGATCACCTGGGCCAGCGCGTGCCGATGCTTCGACGCCTCCGACCGCACCAGCGAGTCACTGCTGTGGAATCCGGCGTCGATGCGGCGGGTGATCTTGTCCCGCACATAGTTCGCGCCGCGGCTGAAGAGCATGGTGCCCACGACCAGCAGCACGATTTCCAAGCCGCTGGACCGCAGCCAATTTCCGAATTCTGTATTCATAGCGCCTCCGCTCCCCTCCGCCGTGCGGAGCGGGCAAGCCGAGTTGATCTAGTTCGCCGACTGCTCCCGCATGCGCCAGCGAATTCCGGCTTCGATGAAAGCATCGATGTCGCCGTCGAGCACGGCGGAGGGGTTGTTGACCTCGTAGTTGGTGCGCAGGTCCTTGACCATCTGGTACGGGTGCAGCACGTAGGAGCGCATCTGGTTGCCCCAGGAGGCGCCCTCGTTGGTCTTGAGCGCGTCCATCTGGGCGCGTTCTTCCTGCCGCTTGCGCTCGAGCAGCTTGGCCTGCAGCACGCGCATGGCCGAGATCTTGTTCTGCAGCTGCGACTTCTCGTTCTGGCAGGTGACCACGATGCCGGTCGGGATGTGGGTCAGGCGGACCGCGGAGTCGGTGGTGTTGACCGACTGGCCGCCCGGGCCCGAGGACCGGTACACGTCGACGCGGACCTCGCCTTCGGGGATCTCGATGTGGTCGGTGGTCTCGACGACGGGCAGCACCTCGACTTCGGCGAAGGAGGTCTGGCGGCGGCCCTGGTTGTCGAACGGGCTGATACGGACCAGTCGGTGCGTGCCCATTTCGACCGACAGCGTGCCGTAGGCGTAGGGCACCTTCACCGCGAAGGTCGCAGACTTGATGCCCGCCTCTTCCGCGTAGGAGGTGTCGTAGATCTCGACCGGGTACTTGTGGCCCTCGGCCCAGCGCACGTACATGCGCATCAGCATCTGCGCCCAGTCCGCGGCGTCCACGCCACCCGCGCCGGACCGAATGTTGACCAGCGCCTCGCGCTTGTCGTACTCGCCGGACAGCAGCGTCCGGACTTCCATCGCCTCGACGTCGGCGTGCAGGGTGGCCCGCTCGGCGTCGGCGTCGGCCAGCGCCGCGGTGCGGTCCGCGCCCTCCTCGGCCTCGGCGAGCTCGTAGAGCACCGGCAGGTCCTCGAGCCGCTGCCGCAGGTCGCGCACCCGCCGCAGTTCGGCCTGGGCGTGCGACAACTCGCTGGTCACGCTCTGCGCGTGCTCCTGGTTGTTCCACAGCTCCGGGTCGGCCGCCTGGTGTTCCAGCTCGTCGATGCGGCGAGCCAGCTCGTCGATATCGAGCACCGACTCGATGGTCTTCAGAGTGGTGTCGAGTTCGGCCAGATCAGCGGAGACGTCAGGATGCACGGTTTCCAAATCTACCGTCCCGCCGCACCGCGCCCTAACTTCGGCGTTCCCCGGCTTCGCCGAGCCGTGAGCGAGACCGCCACCAGGGACTATCGCCGCGAGTCACCCGGCGACGGCGCGCAGCCCGCCGGGACGGCGACCGACCAGTCGGTCGAGGGCGGCGGCGGTGGCGTCGTCGGCCGGCAGATAGACGATGAGGGTCTGGTCGTCGTCCGCCGAGAAGTGCAGGGTCTCGTAGGCCAGGCGCAATGACCCGGCCTCGGGATGTTCGAGGCGGCCGACGCCATTGGTATCCGGCAGGCCGGGGATGGTGTCGAGCCGATCGGTGAATTCCGGCCCGAGGGTCTCGGCGAGCTCGTCGAGCAGCGCGTTCACATGCGGGTCGTTGCGGCCGGGACCCTGTTTGAGGGTCGCGACCACCTTGTCCGCCTTGTGTTCCCAATCGGGATAGAACTCGCGGGCGCGCGGGTCGCACAGCACATAGCGTGCGTAGTTGCCGGGCAGGCCGGCGTCGAGCATGCCGATCGGGCCGAACAGGGCTCGGTAGCCGTCGGTCACGGCGAGGATCTCGGTGAGGCGGTTCATCACGGCGGCGGGTGCGGGCTCGAGCTGATCCAGCATGGCCTGCACGGCCGGGCGGATCCGGCGGTTGGGCCCGGAACCGCCGCGGCAGTTGAAGTTCGGGTCCCCGGCCTTCGCGAACCCGAGCAGGTGCAGCCGTTGCGCGGGGGTCAGGCGCAGCGCGTCGGCCAGCGCGATCAGCACCGGCGAGGACGGGCGCCGGTCGCGGCCTTGCTCGAGCCGAGTCAGGTATTCCACGGAAACACCCGCGAGCGTGGCCAATTCGGCCCGGCGCAATCCGGGCGTGCGCCGCCGCGGCCCGGTCGGCAGACCCACCTCGGCGGGTGTGACGGCCTCGCGGCGCAGGCGCAGGAACAGACCCAGCTCGTTCTCACTCACGCTTTCGACGGTAACAACCGGGACCGGGTCCGAGGGTGTCCCTGGCACTACCACTCTCAGCGTGGTCTCCCTACCGGTCTCGCGAACTCGCAGAGTTGATCCCGAGCGGCCGACCGAGCCGCACCGGATCCCCGAAGGAGACCATCATGACCAGCACGTCCCCGCGCCTCGCGGTGATCATCGGCAGCGTCCGGGAGGGCCGCTTCGGACCGGTGGTGGCCGAATGGTTCGCCGCGCAGGCCCGCGTCCACGGCGCGTTCGAGGTGGATGTGATCGATCTGGCCGACTACGACCTGCCGCACGAACTGCCCGCGATCCCGCTGGCGATGGAGCCGAATCCGGTTCGCCCCGGCAATGGTGACGAGTTGGCGGCGCGACTGGCGGCGGCGGACGCGTTCGTGATCGTCACGCCCGACATCAACCGCAGCTTCCCCTCGTCGCTCAAGACGGCTATCGACTGGCATCTGGCCGAATGGGATCGCAAGACAGTCGGATTCGTCGGCTACAGCGGCAAATCGGGCGGGCTGCTGGCCATCGAGGGCCTGCGCGCGGTCTTCAACGAACTCAACGCCCACACGCTGAAGGACTACATCTCCTTCTCCCGCTACTACCTGCTGTTCGATCAGTCCGGCGCGTTGCTCGACCCGGCCGAATTCGAGGAGGCCGCCGACCGTCTACTGACCCAGCTGCACTGGTGGGCAACGGCCCTCGGCACCGCCCGCCGGGCCGCCGTCCCGGCCTGACCGACCGCGTGGCACACCGCGAGCGAGCTGATCTCCGCTCACCGGTGTGCCATCGGTCGTTCGGGACGCGGGACACCCGGCGTTAACGGGGGAGGACTAACGTGCTCGGGGTGACCGGATACTCCGCTGACCTGGAACTTGCGCTGAGGCTGGCCGACGCGGCCGATGTGATCACCCGTGAGCGGTTCGGGGCGCTCGACTTGAAGATCGACTCGAAACCGGATCTGACGCCGGTGTCGGACGCGGATCTGGCGGTCGAGCGGATGGTGCGGGAGGTGCTCTCGGCCGAGCGCCCCGACGATCTGGTGCTCGGCGAGGAATTCGGCGGGGATGCCGAATTCACCGGCCGGCAGTGGGTGATCGATCCGATCGACGGGACCAAGAACTTCGTGCGCGGCGTGCCGGTGTGGGCCTCGCTCATCTCGCTGCTCGAGGACGGCGTGCCGGTGGTGGGCGTGGTGAGCGCGCCGGGGCTGTCGCGGCGCTGGTGGGCGGCCGCGGGCCAGGGCGCCTGGAGCACGTTCGAAAACGGTGAGCCCAAGGCCATTTCGGTGTCCGCGGTGGCGGAGCTGGGCGCGGCCAGTCTGGCGATCTCCAGCCTGACCGGCTGGCGGGCGATCGGGCGGCGCGCCAAGCTGATCGCGCTCACCGACGAGGTGTGGCGCACCCGGGGATACGGCGACTTCTACGGGTACGCGCTGCTGGCGGAGGGTGCGGTCGACATCGTCACCGAGCCCGAACTGTCGCTGTGGGACATGGCGGCGCTGGACATTCTGATCCGCGAGGCGGGCGGCACCTTCACGTCCCTGGACGGAAAGCCGGGACCGCACGGCGGGAGCGCGGTCGCGACCAATTCGCATCTGCAAGACCAGGTTCTGGCGGCCTTGCAGGCCTGATCGGAGAGATTCGTACGGGGGTACCCGGCACGGGCTGCGGTCCCGCTGCCGGGCGCGTCGCTACGCCTCGACTACTGCGTGGCGACGCCTCGGGGGTATCAGCCCAGCGGAACGCAGACCGAACCGAGGTTGATGTACGGGCCACCGGGGACGGACGAGCCGACGCCGACGGAGCCGAGGCCGATCTCGCTGTTGATGCCGCCGCCGCAGCCGCTGGTGCCCGAGCCGGTGCCGATGCCGGAACCGGTGATGCCGACGTCGATCGGCTGCAGCTGCACGTCGGCGCTGGCGTTGGGGGCGGCGAGGAAGAGACCGGCGGCAATCATGCCCACGGTTCCGAGCGCGATCTTCATATGTACGAACCTCCATCAGGAACGAGTTGTGCGCCGCCGACCCTAGCCCACTTCGCTATCTTCTGAAGTGCATTTATTTCACAGGATTCGGGCATTACGGGTCAGTAAGTCTGAACCACCGCTCTGACCTCGCGATTCGACAACACTCGACGACAGTTCTTACTCTGAAGTAAGATAGTCTTACTCAGGAGTAAGATTGCTGGGCAGGATCACCCACCTCCTCGATAGAAAACTGGTGATTATGAGCACTCGAGACACCGCAACGAAGCGGGATACGTCCGCCGTTGGCCTCAACCCGGTCAAACGCGACTGGATGGGCGCGGCGATGCGGGTCATGACGACCATCACGGGGTCCGACCTGGCCGAGAAGTACAACCTGCGCAAGCCGATCGAGCGGCTCACCTACGAGGGCACCAAGACCGGATTCCGCACCCTCGGCGCCGCGACCCGCGCGTTCGAGAAGGTCGCCGGCGGTGGCGCTCCGAAGCGGCTGCCCGCCAACGAGTCTCGCAAGAAGGACTACTTCGACCTCACCCCGACCGACGAGCAGCAGATGATCGTCGAGACGGTGCGCGACTTCGCCGGCGAGATCCTGCGCCCGGCCGCCTACGAGGCCGACAACTCGGCCAAGGCGCCGCGCGACCTGCTGGAGCGGGCCGCCGAGCTGGGCGTCACGCTGATCAACGTGCCCGAGGAGCTCGAGGGCGCGGCCTCCGAGCGGGGCGCGGTCACCAACTCCCTGGTCGCCGAGGCGCTGGCGTACGGCGACATGGGCCTGGCGCTGCCGATCCTGGCGCCGAGCGGTGTCGCGGTCGCGCTGTCGCAGTGGGGCACCGACGCGCAGCAGAAGAGCTACCTGGGCGCCTACGCGGGCGAGAACGTGCCGCAGTCCTCGGTGGTCATCTCCGAGCCGCAGGCGCTGTTCGACCCGTTCGCGCTGAAGACCAAGGCCACCCGCTCCCCCAGCGGTTTCCGCCTCAACGGCGTGAAGACCCTGGTCCCGGCCGCCGGTGACGCCGAGCTGTTCATCGTCGCCGCCGAGCTGGACGGCCGCCCGACCTTCTTCATCGTCGAGTCCGACACCGAGGGCGTCGTGATCGAGGCGGACCCGAGCATGGGTATGCGGGCCGCGGGCCTGGGTCGCCTGATCCTGAACAATGTCGCGGTTCCGGCCACCGCCCTGCTGGGCGACTCCGAGGGCGCGGTGCGCGCCGAGGAGTACGCCGACGCCGTGCGGCTGGCCCGCCTGGGCTGGGCCTCGCTGGCCATCGGCACCGGTCAGGCCGTGCTGGACTACGTGATTCCGTACGTGAAGGAGCGGGAGGCGTTCGGTGAGCCGATCGCGCACCGGCAGGCGGTCGCGTTCATGGTCGCGAACATGGCGATCGAGCTGGACGGTCTTCGTCTCGTGACGCTGCGGGGTGCGTCGCGCGCCGAGCAGGGTCTGTCCTTCGCCCGTGAGGCGGCGCTGGCCAAGAAGCTGGCCACCGACAAGGGCATGCAGATCGGCCTCGACGGCGTGCAGCTGCTCGGCGGCCACGGCTTCACCAAGGAACACCCGGTCGAGCGCTGGTACCGCGATCTGCGCGGTGTGGGCGTCGCCGAGGGCGTCGTTCTCCTCTGACCCGACTTCTCAACGGAGAGACCACTCATGATCAATCTCGAACTCCCCAAGAAGCTGCGGGCCAGCGCCAACCAGGCCCACCAGGTCGCGCAGGAGATCTTCCGTCCCGCGTCGCGCAAGTACGACCTGGCCGAGCACGAATACCCGGTCGAGCTGGACACCATGGCCGCCATGGTCGAGGGCCTGTCCGACTCGGGTTCCGCCGACGTCTCCGGCGCCACCGGCGGCCGTAAGGCCGGCGAGTCCACCGAGGGCGCTGGGTCTTCTAAAGACGCGCACGCCACCGAGCTGCTCGGAAACACCAACGGCGGCAATATGTCCGCGCTGATGAACGCGCTCGAGACCTCGTGGGGCGACGTCGGCCTGATGCTGTCGATCCCCTACCAGGGTCTGGGCAACGCCGCCATCGCCGCGGTCGCCACCGACGAGCAGTTGGCGCGTTTCGGCAAGGTGTGGGCCGCCATGGCCATCACCGAGCCGTCCTTCGGCTCGGACTCCGCGGCGGTCACCGCCACCGCCACCCTCGACGGTGACGAGTGGGTCCTCAACGGCACCAAGATCTTCGTGACCGCCGGCTCGCGCGCCACCCACATCGTGGTGTGGGCGTCGGTGGACCGGTCCCTGGGCCGCGCCGCCATCAAGTCCTTCGTGGTTCCCCGGGACGCCAAGGGCCTCACCGTGTCCCGCCTCGAGCACAAGCTCGGCATCAAGGCGTCCGACACCGCGGAGATCCGTTTCGAGGACTGCCGCATCCCGAAGGACAACATCCTCGGTTCCCCGGAAGTCAACGTGGAGAAGGGTTTCGCGGGCGTCATGCAGACGTTCGACAACACCCGCCCCCTGGTGGCCGCCATGGCGGTCGGCGTCGGCCGCGCCGCCCTCGAGGAACTCCGCACCGTGCTGACCGAAGCGGGCGTCGAGATCTCCTACGACACCCCCGCCAACAACCAGCACGCCGCCGCCGCGGAATTCCTTCGCCTGGAAGCGGATTGGGAAGCGGCCTACCTGCTGTCCCTCCGCGCCGCCTGGATGGCCGACAACAAGAAGCCCAACTCCCTCGAGGCCTCCATGTCCAAGGCCAAGGCCGGCCGCATGGGCACCGATGTCACCCTCAAGGCGGTCGAGCTCGCGGGCGCCACGGGTTACTCCCAGCGCACCCTCCTGGAGAAGTGGGGCCGCGACTCGAAGATCCTCGACATCTTCGAAGGCACCCAGCAGATCCAGCAGCTGATCGTCGCCCGCCGCGTCCTCGGCCTGGGCAGCGACAAGCTGAAGTAAGTTCTGGCACAACGGAAAACCGGTGCGAGCAGCCTCTCTGCCTCGCACCGGTTTTCTCGTCTCCAGACCACTCACATTGATCATTTTCAACGGTCAGGGCCGTCTCCAGGCCGTCCGCAGGTAGCTCCCACACCGAGGCCGCCGCATCGACCGCGGAGGAGTGGCACATCAATCGCCGGATTGTTCTTCAGACTGCGGACCGACCGAACCTCGGGGGCTGCACGGGTCGATACACGCCTCTAGGATTGCGGGAGCGGCCGCGCTCTTTGGCGGACCTCGATCATGTGGTTGTGTGGTGTCCACGCATCACGCCACTCTGGCACCGCAATGTTGGGCTCAGAGACGCCCAGATCACCGCGGACCGCGACACTGAACTCCTTGCGCAGAACATACGCCTCACGAACGATCAGCAGCCAGTCTGTGTCGCCCGTGAGTTCGCCGTATGCGAACCACTCCAATGTCCATGTACACCTGTTGAGTTCGTCACCGATCGCCACCGCAGCAGGGCTGCCGAGCAACTGTACCTCCTGCCACCGCTGGGTGCGCTCACGCTCGAGTTCACCCAGCTGAACCAGCACTTCTTGCAGTGACGCACCGTGCTGGTCGATCTCACCTGCCCGCAAGCGAACGATGCGTGCGGCCATAGTGTGCATAGCTCTGGTGACGATCAGATAGTCCGAGTACGCCTGTAGTCGACGCTCGTCCCAACGCGTCCCCTGGCTTCGGTTCCATTTGGACCGTTCGTTGACGTACGACGCCAGAAAGGTGATCGCACCACCGATCACCACTCCGCTCAGCGTGCCCAGCAACTGCGATAACACTCCCAAATACTATCCACAACAACCGATCTGCCGAGGTCTCGGCGTCTCGACGGCCTGCCGTCGAACTCACCGGAACGCTGGGCCGACCGCTCCCGACGGCGGCAGCCCGGGCCTGGGTCTACTCGGGAGTCACGGTGATTACGTCAAGTTTGGGGGTGATCGACGGCGGGATTCGACCATCCTCGAAATGGGCGAGGCCGGGGACGATGACGGCCTCGGCGGCGAGACGGGTTGCCTGAGCTTTCAGCCGTGCCAGTGGCGGACGGCCGGTCAGGGGGTCATAGAGGACGATGGCGGCGAGGTCGAATCCGAGTCTTGTGGCCGTCTGGCGGATTTGACTCTCATCCCAAAGCTGGCCGATACCAGATACATCCGTCCTCAGATATCCCAACGCCGTTGGCCTGTACCGCATTACCTCCCCTTCCAGTTCGTCATCGCGATCACTCGATCCGAAACACTCCAGGTAGATCCCGGCGCCGTCGTCCGTCGCATCGCTGTAGGACGCGACTTCCAACAAGCCCCCAGGGAACACGAAGACCCTTGTCCTTCCGCCCACCTCAACTCCTGCCCACCTGTTCGAAAGATCCAGATATTAAGGGTGGTTCTATTCAAGCACCCCGTCGGCCACCAAGCAATAGAGCTGGTTCTAATGCGGTTGCTACGGTTGCGATGAGAATAGAGCTACTCTTAAGCACGATCAGTTCGCATACCAGCGACCGGAGAGCACCCCTTAGCGACATGAGCGGATACCGAGAAGTTGCGGCCGGACTGCGTCAGGCCATCAACGACGGCGAATACCAGCCTGGCGCAACGCTTCCCAAGCAGGAGCAGTTGGCCGAGCGTTACGGCGTCAACATCAAGACGGTTCGCCAGGCGGTTGGCCTGCTGGAAGCCGAGGGACTCGTGACCGCGATCCGGCGGCGCGGCACCGTCGTTCGTGAGCGACCGCCACTTCGGAGGCTCGGCACCGAGCGGTACTCCAAGAGGAAGTGGAAGTACGGAGATACCGTCGCTTTCATCGCCGATCGTGAGGCCTCCGGCCGCTCCTGGGAGCACACCGATCAGACACAGACTGTCGACCTGGTCGAAGCCGATGCGGAAGTCGCAGAGGCCTTCGGACTCGAGCCGGCGACGCTTGTCTACCGACGCGCCCGGATCGTTCGGGACGCGGGCCAACCGACGCACACCCTCACCAGCTACTACCTTCGGGAGCACGTCGAAGGAACACCGTTGGTGGATGCCACACCCGGCCCGGCCGGTCCGGGTGGCGGGTTCGCGGTACTCACACTCCAAGGCTACGAGCCCGACCACATGTCGGAAACGATCTTCGCCCGGATGCCGACCCCGGAGGAGAGCAAAACGCTGGAACTGCCCGCCGGCGAACCGGTGATGATCCTGACACGGCAGACGTACACAGCCGATGATCTTCTAGTCGAGTTTGCCCGCGGCGTCCATGCGGCATCGCGCTTTTCGTGGATATACGATTTTGCGCTGCCCGAGTAGAGGAACCGTTACCGATGACCTTGCCCGCAGAGTTCCGTTCGGATGTCGAAACCCTCTGGGACTACAACCAGATGCATCACACGCCACGACCGGTCGATGTGGGCATCGGGCTCGGTGGTCATGACATCGGCGTCGCCACTTACGCAGCCGAGTTGTATCACGCGGGCATGTTCCCGCTGATCGTGTTCACCGGGGCGAACGCCCCGACTACCGTAGAACGATTTCCCCGCGGCGAGGCGAACCACTTTCGAGAGCACGCCGTCCGGCTCGGGGTGCCGGCCGAGGCGATCCTTGTTGAGCCCAGGGCTACGAACACCGGCGACAACATCGACTTCTCCCGTGTCCTACTCGACCAGCATGGACTTCTCGACTCGACCTCCTCCGTGATGTTGATCTCCCGGCCGTACCAGCAGCGACGGAGCTATGCGATCTGCCGAAAGCGTTGGCCCGGAGTCGATATCACGTGTGGGTCGCTTCCGCTCGCATTGGACGACTACGTGGCGAGTATCGGTGATGTGGAGCGAGTGATAAACATGCTGGTCGGCGACACTCAGCGGGTATGGATCTATCCGGCCGAAGGGTGGGCAATCGAGCAGGATGTGCCGGGCGAGGTGACAGCGGCATACCGAAGGCTTTGCGGAGCCGGATTCACGCGTCGGGTACTGGACGAGGGGTGATGAGGGTTCAGGGGCGACGCGTGCCGGACTACTCGGTCCGGGGAGAATGGGTGGATGGTCGAACTGGTGCTGGTTCGGGGGGATATCACCGAGCAGGAGGTTGATGCTGTGGTGAATGCGGCGAATTCGTCGCTGCTCGGGGGTGGGGGTGTTGATGGGGCCATTCATCGGAAGGGGGGTCCGGCGATTCTGGCCGCGTGCCGTGAACTGCGGGCGTCGCATTATGGGAAGGGGCTGGCTACCGGGGCGGCCGTCGCGACGATCGGTGGGAATCTGCCCGCGCGGTGGGTGATTCATACGGTTGGGCCGGTGTGGTCGGCGCGGGATGATCGGTCCGAGCTGCTGGCCTCCTGCTATCGCGAATCCTTGCGGGTGGCGGATGAGTTGGGTGCGCGGACGGTGGCGTTCCCGGCCATCTCCACCGGCATTTTCGGGTGGCCGATCGATGATGGCGCTCGGATCGCGATCGAGACGGTGCGAGCGGCTGACACCGCGGTGCGGGAAGTGCGTTTCGTACTGTTCAGCCAGGATGCTTACGACTCCTTCGCCAGTGCACAGGGGCGAGCCTGACTCGGCTCAGTCCAGGCAGAACTCGTTGCCTTCGATGTCCTGCATGACCAGGCACGATTCATTGACCTCGTCGGCGAGCAGCAGCCGCTGCCGAACCGCCCCCAGGGCGACCAGTCTGGCGCATTCGGCCTCGAGGGCGGCCACGCGCTCCGCGCCCACGAGACCGGTGCCGACGCGCACGTCCAGATGCAGCCGATTCTTGACGACCTTGCCTTCGGGCACCTGTTGAAAATAGAGGCGCGGGCCCACACCTGCGGGGTCGACGCAGGCTGATCCCTGCTGCTCGTATCCCAATACCTGGCACCAGAACTGAGCGAGGCGCGCGGGATCCGCGCAGTCGAAGGTGACCTGGATCGTTCTTACCGATGCCATTGACTCTCCTGACGGGGTTCGCGGCGCATGCACCAGGTTCGCAGGCCGTTGTCGGCCAGCACGATATCGGCGGTGACTTCGAAGCCCAGGTGGCGGTAGAAGCGGACATTCGCCTCGCTCGAGGTTTCCAAGAAGGCCGGATAGCCTGCGCGAGCGGCTGCTTCGATCCCCGGTCCGAGGCCGGCATTGCCCAGTCCCCGGCCCTGATGTTCGGGGGCGACGCCGACGGTGTGCAGCATCCATCCCGGTTCCTGTGGCCGGTAGGGCTCGATGGCCGCTTCGGCGGCGGCCGCGGCCGCGGATCGGTCGCCGATGAGTTCGTCCAGTTCCACGGCGATCTCGGCGAAGGCGGGCGCGGGGTCCCGGTCGGGGGTGGACCAGGCTGCGACAGCTCGGCCCTCGTCGACGATCCATACTTTCCCGTAGACCATCGCGATGCGGGTCAGGCACAGCTCCTGATAGCGGCGGATTCGTTCCACATGGTTGTCGGCGTCGATCACGTACCGGGTGTAGGGGTAATCGGCGAACGCGCGGGCCAAGGTGTCCACCGCGGTGGGAACATCGGCGTCGGTGATCAGCCGCGCGGTGCCCGTCGATGAGGTCATGCCCAGCCAACGAGCGTCGCGGCGATCTCGTTCCGGCCGGTGCGGCCGCCGATCCGGGAAACACAGCGAACTCTCGAGGTTCGGTAACGGTCGGTCGACCAGCTCATATGGGTGAAACCGGCGGTGCGGACGCGGCGCGGCGGTTGCCGAAATGTGATCTGCGCGGATAGGTTTCGGCGGTGCGTGGATTCAGTAGGCGAATGCTATTGGGGGCGGGGGCACTTACTGCCGGTGCGTTGATACCGGCCGCGGTCGGCCGGGCCGGGGTGCCGGTGATGGGTCCCGCGTTCGACGCGCAATACCGGGCGATCACCAGAGTCGCCGGCGGCCGGTGGCATTGCCTGGTGACCGATCTGGGCTCGGGGACGCCGGTGCCGGTCGTGGAGGAGGACGCCGACTTCGTGATCGAGGGCGCCAGCGTGCAGAAGCTGGCGGTGATGGCGGCGCTCATGACCGAAGTGGACGCGGGCCGGGTGAAGCTGTCGGACACCACGACGCTGGACGCCGATATCATCGCCGAGGGCAGCGGGCTGTATCTGAATCAGGCCGCGTTCGGGGATCAGCTGACCGTCGCGAATCTGCTGACCACCATGCTGCAGGTTTCGGACAACACCGCGGTGCGACTGCTGTCGCGGTTCGTGTCGGGCGATCAGGTCAACGAGACCCTGGATCGACTGGGGTTCAAGCAGACTCGCGTGGTGCCGCTGCCCGGGGAGAGCCGGTTCTATCTGGGCGTCACCACGGCGCGCGAGAACAATGACCTGTTGTACCGGCTGGCTTCGGGGGCGTTGCTGTCACAGGAGTCGACGCAGGCGGTGCTGCGGATCATGGCGTGGACGTCGGTCGGCTACACCGACGGTGTCCGGCGCAATATGTCCTCGCAGGAGCGGGCCCGTTTCGCCACCAAACACGGTGCGTCCGATGACAAACGGCACGATACGGGCGTCATGTTCGACGAGGCCGGGGCACCGTCGGTGGTGTTCTCGTTCTTCGCCGATCAGGCTCCCGACGCCGACAATTACGGGGCCACGAATCCGGTGGTGGAAGCGCACGCCGCGCTGGGCCGCGCGTTGCTCGACACGTACACGCATCTGTCGCCGTTGCAGTCGTTCATCGATCCGAAGAAGATCGCGGCGGGCGGGCACTGAGCGGGAAGCTCAGCCCGCCAACATGTTTCGCATGGCGGTGAACACCTCGGACGCGCCGCCCAGCGACCAGCCGCCGTCGACGGGGATGATCGCGCCGTTGACGTAGGCGGCGTAGGGCGAGGCCAGCCACAGGCAGCAGTCGGCGATCTCCTGGGCGGTGCCGTAGCGGCCCATGGGCACCGATCCGGCCACCAGATCGGCCATTTCGGGTGTGGGCGCCAGGCGCGCCATGCCCTCGGTGTCCTGGATCGGCCCGGGCACCACCGCGTTGACCCGGATGCCGTGATGACCCCACTCGAGCGCCGCGCATCGGGTGAGCATGTCCACGCCCGCCTTGGCCGCGCACGCGTGCGCCTGCATCGCCATCGGAAGGGTCGACTGCGGCGCGGAGATGGTGATGACCGACGCCCCGGGCGTGCGCAGATGCTCGCGGCCCGCGCGCAGCACATTGAAGGTGCCCTTCAGATCGATGTCCACGACCGCCGCGAACGCGCCCGCCGACATGGTGTCCGCCGCGGCGGGAAAGTTCCCGGCCGCCCCGGACACCAGCACGTCCAGCTCCCCGATCTCCCCGCAGATGGCGGCGATCCCCTGCGCCACCCCGTCGTAGTCGCGCACGTCCGCGGCGAAGCCGAGCACGGTGCCCCCGCTCTCCCCGATCGAGTCGACGGCGGTGCGCACCTTGTCCGGCGAGCGCGACAGCACCCCCACCGAGGCCCCCGCCCGCGCGAACGCCAGCGCCACACCGAGATTGATTCCGCTGGTGCCACCGGCCACGAATACGGTCCGGCCGGAGTAATCGAAGAGGTCGCTCATCTCCTGATTCTGCGGCGATTCCCCCGCCGTGGGGTCGGGTTCGCGCGGTTCGATGCGGGCTCGCGACCGGTTCGGGCCGAGACACCGGGCGCGGGCCTGAGCACCCCGGAAACACGAACAGCCCGCCGGTCCTCCGGCGGGCTGTTCGTGCGTTCTACAGCGCGGTCACACGTTCTGCCTACAGCGCGGTCAGCGCGGCACTTCCGGTGCCCAGGGCGGTGACGATGTTGGCAAGCACGGCGAGCAGTTCCATGTGAGTTCCTCATCGGTTTCGGGATCGGAAACACGCAGCCTGGGCGACGCGGGTGACGTGCGCACGACGGCGGGGTTAACAATCCGGGGAATTTCGCGAATCATACCGATGCCCGATGTGACCGGAAATGTGTAACCGGCGTCACATGCCCCTGTTACGGTGGCGCTACCGCCGCCGGGTGAGGCGGCGGGCGTCTCGTCAACGGAGGTGGTCCGCATGGCCTCGGTTCTGCATTCGACTCGGCAGCGCATGGCGCACACCGGCGAGGCGCTCAAGGGACTGCGGCGGTTGCGAGAATTGGGGTTGAGCGACCCGTCGGATCCGGTCGAGACGGTGCGATTGCTCAGGGACGCACGGGTTTTCGGCCCGCCCGCGACGGCGGTGCGCCGGGCCGCGCGCATGTTCCCGGATCTGCCCGGCCTGGCCGATGAGCGTGGTGAGCTCACCTACCGCGAGCTGGATCAGCGGTCCAACGCCCTGGCCCGCGGCCTGCAGCGCAACGGCGTACGCCCCGGCACCGTGGTGGGCGTGCTCGCCCGCGACCACCGCGGCCTGATCCTGACCATGGCCGCTCTGGGCAAGCTCGGGGCGCGGCTGGCGCTGATGAACACCGGCTTCGCCAAACCCCAGTTCGCGCAGGTGTGCGAGCGCGAGAACGTGCGAGTCGTATTGCACGACAGCGAATTCCTGGGCCTGCTCGACGCTCTGCCCGAGGATCTGCCCCGCATCCTGACCTGGGTCGACGAGGGCGCCGAAATACCGTCCGGCGCGAAGACTCTCGACGAGCTGATCGAATCCAACGCGCGGACGCCGCTGCCCGCGCCGAAGAAGCCGGGCGGCTTCATCATCCTCACCTCCGGCACCACCGGCCTGCCGAAGGGCGCGCCGCGCGAACGCACCGGTCCGCTGTCGACCGTGCAGATGGTGGACCGCATCGACTTCCCGCACCGGGGCACGATGGTGATCGTCTCCCCCATCTTCCATTCCACCGGTTTCGCGACCTGGCTGACCGGGTGCGCGTTCGGCAACAAGGTGGTGACCGCCCGCCGCTTCGACGCCGAGCGCACGCTGCGCCTGATCGCCGAGCACCAGGCGGACATGCTGGTGGCGGTGCCGACCATGCTGCATCGCATGGTGGAGCTGGACAAGGAGATTCGCCAGAAGTACGACACTTCCTCGCTGAAGGGGATCGTGCTGGCGGGGTCGGCGTTGTCACCGGAGCTGTCGGTGCGCACCGCCGAGGTGTTCGGCCCGGTGCTCTACAACCTCTACGGCTCCACCGAGTGCGCGATCGCCTCGGTGGCGCGGCCGGAGGATCTGACCGTGGCTCCGGGCACGGCCGGGAAGGCCCCGCTCACCTGCGAGGTGGCCCTGTTCGACGACGACGGCCGCCGCGTGCTGGCCAAGAATGTCACCGGCCGCGTCTTCATCCGGTCGGGTTCCCCGTTCAAGGGCTACACCGACGGCCGCAAGAAGGAGGTCATCGACGGCTACATGTCCAGCGGCGACGTCGGGCATTTCGACGACCGCGGACTGTTGTTCATCGACGGCCGCGACGACGACATGATCGTCTCCGGCGGCGAGAACGTCTTCCCGCAGGAGGTGGAGAACCTGCTGTTGGAGCGACCCGACATCTTCGACGCGGCCGTGGTCGGCGTGGACGATGTCGAGTTCGGTAAGCGGCTGCGCGCGTTCGTGGTTCCCGAACCGGGTGCGCAACTCGACGCCGAGGAGATCAAGGCACACGTGAAGGCGAACCTGGCCCGCTACAAGGTGCCGCGCGATGTCTTCTTCCTCGACGATCTCCCCCGCAACGCGACCGGAAAACTGCTGCGCCGCGTCCTGGTCGAATACGTGCCGCCCGCCGCCTGAACCGCCGCCGCGACCTGCACAACCTTCCCGGTCCGACCGGCCGCGACACGGTGGCAATCCTGGGATTCGCGCCACGAGCTGCGAGGTTTATTCGTAACCGCGAGTAACGGAGACCTCGGCCACATCCCCGCGGCCGGTGCTTGCTAGGGTTAGCACCGCACTGGATCTCGATGTTGTGGTCCGTCGGCGGACTCGTCCGGCAGGGGGACCGCGGAAGGTTGTACCCATGTCACTTCCATCGGCGGGCACGGTTCTACGCAAGGCCGGCGATACCGCTATGAGCGTCAATGCCATGGTCCGAGGGGGGCTGTTCAATCCGCTGCGCCCCGATCACGCGGTGCGCTCGGCGATCAACGTGTTGAAGTTCGGCCCCTTCGCGGGCGCGGTCGTGCACGCCGCCAACACCAATCCGAAGTCCGCCGCCATCGTCGACGAGCGTGGTGAGCTCACCTTCGAACAGCTCGACAAGCAGTCGACCGCGCTGGCCCGCGGCCTCGCCGCGCAGGGCCTGGGCCCCGGCGACGTGATCGGCGTGCTGGCCCGCGACCACCGCGGCATGGTGCTGAGCCTGGTCGCCGCCGGCAAGCTGGGCGTGCGCGCGGTGCTGATGAACACCGGTTTCGCCAAGCCGCAGTTCACCGATGTGGCGGTGCGCGAGAAGGTCAAGGCGGTGCTGCACGACAGCGAGTTCTTCGACCTGATGTCGGCGATCCCGGCCGAGATTCCGCGCATCCTGACCTGGGTCGACGAGAAGGACAATGCCGACCCCTCGATTCCGACCATCGAGTCGGTCGCGGCCGGACAGTCCACCGCGCCGCTGACGCCGCCGGAGAAGCCGGGCGGCATGGTCATCCTGACCTCGGGCACCACCGGCACCCCCAAGGGCGCGCCGCGCGACAAGGTGTCGCCGTTCATCACGGCCCAGTTCCTGGATCGAATCCCGTTGCCGCGCAACAGCACCGTGGTGATGGCCGCCCCGATCTTCCACGCCACCGGCCTGTCGCAGTTCACGCTGTCGATCGCGCTCGGCAACCGGGTGGTGTTCCAGCAGCGCCGCTTCGACCCCGAGACCACCCTCGCCAACCTGGTGAAGTACCGGGCGCAGGGCCTGACCGTGGTGCCGACCATGCTGCAGCGCATCCTCGACCTGCCGCCGGAGACCCTGGCCAAGTACGACCCGAAGCGGACCCTGCGCGTCATCTTCGCGGCCGGCTCGGCCATCCCGCCGGACGTCGTCACCCGCACCCTCGACTACTTCGGCGAGACGCTCTACAACGTGTACGGCTCCACCGAGTGCGCGGTCATGACCGTGGCCACCCCGAGCGAGCTGCGCAAGGCCCCGACCACCGCGGGCAAGGCGCCGGTCGGCATCCGGGTCGCGCTGTACGACGAGAACCGCAAGCGCATCACCGCGCCCAACGTGACCGGCACGATCTTCATCGAGAACGGGCACTCGTTCAAGCAGTACACCGACGGCCGCACCAAGGAGTACGTGGACGGGCTGATGTCCTCGGGCGACGTCGGCCACTTCGACACCGACGGGCTGCTGTTCATCGACGGCCGCGACGACGACATGATCGTCTCCGGCGGTGAGAACGTCTTCCCGCAGGAGGTCGAGAACCTGCTGTCCAACCGGCACGACATCCTCGAGGCCGCCGTGGTCGGCGTCGACGACCGCGATTTCGGCAAGCGGCTGCGCGCCATCGTGGTTCCCGGTCCCGACTCCAAGCGCGACGTGCAGGAGATCAAGGACTACGTGAAGGAAAACCTGGCCCGGTACAAGGTGCCGCGCGAGGTCATCTTCCTCGACGAGCTGCCGCGCAACGCCACCGGCAAACTGCTGCGCAAGCCGCTCATCGAGATGGACGTCACAGAGCGCTAGGGTCTTCGCCGCGGGTTCGCCACCAGCGGGTTTCCGCGCCCCGACCGGGTGCGGAAGACCTTCGTGACAAGTGTTTCTCGTGCCCCGCCGCCCGGCAGCGGGGCACGAGCGTCCCAGCGCAGCGCGATCGCTATCATCAGCGCGTGAGTTTCGAATCCGGCCGCCGCACGGCGCAATTCCGCAGTGATGCTGCGGTGCTGCGCGGTGGGGCGGCCGGTTCGGTTTCCGGTGCGCTCGCGATGGCCGCGCACGGCTGGATCTCGGGGGCCGCGCCCCTGGAATCGGGGCCGTTGACGCTGCTGGTCGCCGTCTCCGCCGCGGTCGGCGCGGCGGTGGCGAGCGTACCCGCGCTGCGCTCCACCGTCACCGGCCTGCTGGCCGCGCTGATCGGCGGGCAACTGCTGGGCCACTTCGCCATGATGTGGGGTTCGCCGGGGAGCATGCACCACATGCACCACACCGCCTCGATGTGGAGCCCGGCCATGCTGGCCGCGCACGTCACGGCGGCGTGTGTGGCGGCCGTTGTCATTCTGGGCGCCGAGGCGGCCTACCGGATCGGCACCACGGTGCTGGCCCGGGTACTGCCGCTGCCCATTTCACTGCCGGTGCTGTCGGGGCCGCCACTGCTGCCCATCCCGCACCGGGATCTGGTCGTGCTGCGGATCTTCGCGGCCGACGTCTTCCGCACGCGTGGTCCGCCCGCGCTCGTTCGAGTCTGAATCCTTACTTTCATCCGGGCACACGGACTTTCACGTCCGTGTGACATCGCTGTGTGTCCGCGACCGTCGCGGTGCTGACATCCGCGTCCCGGTATCCCATGACCGCTGTGCGCCGCGGTGGCAGTCGCGTGCGCGCCACGAGGGGGTCATGGGCTGCCCGGACCGGCACCGCATCGACGTGTCCGGGTTCCCCGCATCCCGGGTGTTCACTCGAACCCGAAAGACCTTTGGTGACAATCACTGACAGCGGTGTCGCGACGACACCGCCACCCTCCCCTGCCCCGACGCCGGAACCACCGGCGTCCGGGAAGCCCCCGAAACGCGGCGCGGGCAATGCCTTCCAGGCGCTCATGCTGCGGCTGCACTTCTACGCGGGCGTCTTCGTGGCACCGTTCATCCTGATCGCGGCCGTGACCGGTGCGCTGTACGCGATCTCGCCGACGCTGGAGAACATCACCTCCAGCGGGCTGCTGCACACGGATTCGACCGGGCCCGCCAAGCCGTTGAAGGAGCAGATCGCGGCGGCACAGGCGGCCGAGCCTGCGCTGGCGCTGGTCGCGGTCGCTCCCGGCCAGAACGCCGGTGACACCACGCGCGTCATCTTCAGCGATCCGTCGCTGGGTGAGTCCGAACGCCGTGCCGTGTTCGTCGATCCGGTCACCGCGCGAACGGTGGGCGACGACGTCGTCTACGGCAGCTCGGGCGCGCTGCCCCTGCGCACCTGGATCGACAAGCTGCACAAGGATCTGCACCTGGGCAAGGTCGGCCGGTTCTACAGCGAGACCGCGGCCTCCTGGCTGTGGCTGATCGCGCTGGCCGGACTGGTGCTCTGGTACCGGCGGGTGCGGGCGCGGCGCGAGAAGCGCTCGGCCGGTTGGCTGCTACGCCCGGATCGGTCGCGGCCCCGCGCGCGCACGCTGAATTGGCATGCGGCGGTGGGCGTCTGGATCCTGCCGCTGATCCTGCTGCTGTCGGCCACCGGCATGACCTGGTCGAAGTACGCGGGCGAGAACGTGACCGAGCTGCGCAAGGCCATGAGCTGGCAGACCCCCGCGGTGGACGCCACGCTGCCGGGATCGACCGGTCCGGCCAAGCCCGCGGGCGGCGAGCACGACGGGCACGGCAGCGCGCCCGCGGCGACACCCCCGGCCGGCAAGGCGGCGCTGGCCGACACCGTGTACGGCGTCGCCCGGGCCAACGGCCTGAACGGGCCGCTGGAGATCAGCATTCCGGCCAAGGACGGCACGGCGTTCGTCGCACAGGAACTGCGCCGCCCGGGCCAGTACACCCGTGATGCCATCGCGGTGGACGGCGCGACCGGCAATGTCACCGCCAAGCTGCCCTACGCCGACTGGCCGCTGATGGCCAAGCTGACCAACTGGGGCATCCAGTTCCATATGGGCCTGCTGTTCGGCCTGGTCAATCAGCTGGTGCTGCTGGCGGCGATGATCGGGCTGGGCACGGTGATCGTGCGCGGTTACCTCATGTGGTGGCGGCGTCGCCCGACCAAGGAAGCGAAGCCGGCCGTGGGCAAGGCTCCGCGCCGCGCGATCGCGCAGACTCCGCCGATCGTGCTGCTGCCGCTGGCGGCGGCCGCCGCGGTGGTCGGCTGGTTCGCGCCGATGATCGGCCTGCCGCTGCTGGCCTTCCTGGTGATCGACGTGCTCGTGGGAGTGGGAGCCCGCGTGCGCGCCAAGACCGCCTAGGCACCGAAATTCGCTGAGCGACACGGCCTCCGGGCCGTGCCGCCGGCCGACCACACCCTTTCGCAGGTGTCGCGAACGCGACCTGCGCCTCTTCGTGCGGCCTCTGACCCGCACCGACGAAAGATCGAAAACTGATGAAGCTCAACAAGTTCGCCGTCTCCGCCGCCCTCGTGACCACCGCCCTCGGTGTCACCGCCGGAACCGTGAACGCCGCACCCGCCCCCGCGGACGCCGGTGCCATCAACTACACCGCCACCGCCGGTGAGAAGGACCTGGTCATCCGCACCGACGCCGGTTCGATGGGCGTCGAGAACGGTGTGTTCAAGATCAAGGGCGCCGACGGCACCACGGTCGCCGGAACCGAACTGTCGCTGCGCGTGGACGATTTCGTCTTCCCGGTCGCCACCGAGATCCACGACCGCGTCGCCACGCTGACGCCCCAGGTCGACCTCGCGCACGCCACCTACCAGCCGGTCGCCCTCCCCTTCGAGAACAGCGCCCCCTGGAAGTCCGACTACGAGCGCGAGCAGGCCGCCTGGAGCCGCATGACCAGCACCCTCTCCATGGGCGCGACCGTCGGCACCCTGGCCGGCGGCCTCGGCGGCGCGGCCCTGGGCTGCCTGATCGGCGGCGTCGCCGGCGCCAGTCTTGTCACCATCGGCTCCGCCGGCCTGCTGGCCGCCTTGTTCGTCCCCCTCCTGGGCGCGGCCGGCACCGGCTGCCTGATCGGCGCCAGCGCCGTCGGCTTCCTCGGCACCATCGCCGGCCAGGTCTTCGTCACCGCCCCGGTCGCCATCGCCGCCGCCGTCCAGTACTTCACGACGATCAACCAGCCGTCGATCCAGCCGGCGAAGTAGCCCGAAACCCGCTGCCCGCCATCCGATCCCGGTACCGGCGATGGGATGGCGGGCACGCCTCGGGCGCTGCGCCCCGGGCGAACGGGACGCCTCGACCACCGGGGTCAGGCAAGGCGCCGGGCCCCGGCGGCGGGGGTGGCGGTGAAGATGTGCGGGGCGGTGAATCCCTTGACGGTCAGGGCTTCTCGTATTCGACCGGAAACCTGGGCGGCGCGGCCCTCGTCGATGAGGGCGAGGATGCTGCCGCCGAAACCCGCGCCGGTGAGGCGGGCGCCGTGGGCGCCGGCCGTCAGGGCCGCGGCCACGGCTGTCTCGAGGGCCGGCGCGGAGACTTCGAAGTCGTCGCGGAGGGAGGTGTGGCCGGCGGTGAGCAGGGGGCCGATGGTGCGGGGGTCCGCGCCGGAGCGCAATTGTTCGGCTATTCGCAGGACACGGGCGTTTTCGGTGATGACATGGCGGGCGCGGCGACGGAGCACGGGGTCGGGGAGGCGGTCGGCTTCGGTGGCGGTGGGGACGTCGCGGAGGGTGGGAACGTCGAGTTGGGCTGCGGCGGCGGCACATTCGGCTCGGCGGGTGGCGTAGGCGCTGTCCATGAGGCGGTGCGGTGCGCCGGTGTCGACGATGAGGAGGGTGAGGCCGTGGCGGGCGAGGTCGAAGGGGAGGTGTTCGGACTTGCCGGTGCGGGTATCGAGGAAGAGCAGGTGGCCGGGGGTGCAGAGGAGAGAGGCGGATTGGTCGAGGGTGCCGGTGGGAACGCCGGCGTAGACGTTCTCGGCGGTCCGGGTGATGTCGATCAGGTCGGCGGTGGGGACGCTGGGGGCGAACAGGTCCCGCACGGCGATGGCGACCGAGCAGGTCAGGGCGGCCGAGGAGGACAGGCCCGCACCGATCGGGACGGTGCTGTCGACCGCGATGTCCAGGCCGGGGATCTCGTGGCCGCGGCGCTCGAATTCCCGGATCACGCCCAGGGGATAGCGAGACCACGCGGGGAAGTCGGACCAGCCCGCGGTGGACAACGCGGCGGTGGTGGTGTCGATCGGGTCGCCGGGCGCCTGGGCGGATTCGATGCGCAGCACGCCGTCCGGTCTGGTCCGAATCGCGCAGGTGGTGCCCAGCGGCAGCGCCAGCGGCAGCACGTAGCCGTCGTTGTAGTCGGTGTGCTCGCCGATCAGGTTGACCCGTCCGGGAGCCCACCAGCGTCCCGCCGTCGATTCCACTGTCGGGCTCCTCTTCACCGGGGCGTGCGGGGCGTACGGTTCGATCTGCGGGGAGCATAGCGAGTCTGCCGAAAGCGGCCCTGCGGGTTCGCCGAACTCCGCTCCGGATCGCGCGCATTCATGTCATGATCGGATCGGTTGCCCAATTAGTGGCAGCGCCTTTCTCGACCGGGCACTCCGCCACCACAGCGCGGGGACCTATGCTCGTACCGCAACACACACGGTTGATGATCGGCGGTGTCTTTTCGAGTACTGCTCGGACAGGGGGGCTGGTGGGAACAGACGTACAACCGGCCGAACGGCCATGGCGCTTCAACATCTGCTGGCGCACCGTCCTGTTCATCTGCGGCGTACTGATTCTCGGCCTGCCCCTGGTGATCAACTCCAAGGCGGTGGCGCTGGGCACGCTGTTCGTGTCGGTGGCCATCAGCCTCACCATGATCGGCATGGGGGTGCGCAAATTCCGGCCCCGCCATCCGCTGCCGTGGTACCTGCTCTCCGCGGCCGCCGTGCAATTCGCCATCGGCACCGCGCTGCGCCACATCTCCGATTCCCAGCGCCACCCCTTCGACGACCTGTTCACCCTCAGCGGCTACTGCTGTGTCGGGGTGGCCGCGGTGCTGTGGTTACGCCCGCGCCAGAACAGCACCGACCATGATCTGCTGCTCGATTCGGGCTTGATCGGGCTGGGCGCGCTGCTGCTGTCGTGGACCTTCCTCATCTCACCGGTGCTGCACATGTCCCGGGACCTGGACTTCACCACCGTCACCTGCGTGGCGGACCCGATCGTGGACGCGCTGCTGCTCACCGTGATCGTGCATTCGGTGATCACCTCGGCGCGCTCGGAAACCTCACTGCGCCTGGTGCATCTGGCCATGCTGGTCATCCTCGCCGGTGATCTGGCCTACAACCTGGAGACCGCGGGCTCGGCGGTGATCGGCCGCCAGATCCAATTGCTGCCGCTGCAGCTGGGATTCACGCTGATCGGCGCGGCCGCGCTGCACCCCAGCATGGTGGTGCTGGGCGGGCCGCGCGATATCCATCCGCACCGGTCCCGGCAGCGGGCCAGCATCATCGCCATCGTCATGATCGTGGCCTCGCTGGTGCCGGTGGTCGGCTCCAGCCTGGACACCCTGGACCGCATCGTGGTCTCGTCGCTGTTCGCGCTCCTACTAGCCGGAGTGCTGCTACGCAGCGAGCGCGCCATCGAACGCAGCGCCCGCAGCGAGCGGCGCGCGCAGTATCAGGCAGACCATGACATGCTCACCGGACTCCTGAACCGCGCCGCCCTGCTGCGGGCGCTGCATCGTAATCGGGAGCGGTGGGCCGGACAGCCGTTGGCGCTGCTGTTCATCGACCTCGACGGATTCAAACGGGTCAATGACAGTTACGGGCACGCGGTGGGTGATGAGCTCATCGCCAACGCCGCGGCCCGCATCCGCCGGGTGATCCGCCGCGATGACGCGGCCGCCCGCTATGGCGGAGACGAATTCGTGGTGCTGGCCCCGCTGGCCCGGCCGCACGCCCTGCAGCTGGCCGAACGCCTGCTGGCCACGCTGGGCGAACCGTTCGAGTTGAGCGCGGCCGAGGTGCGCATCGCGGCCAGTATCGGCATCGCGTGCTCCAAACCGCGCGAGACCGAGACCACCGTCTACGAGCTACTGCGCGAGGCGGATTCGGCCATGTACCACGCCAAGGAATACTCCCTCGGCTACATCTTCCACGACGACCTGCGGCGCAACCGCCCCGAGCCGGGCCCGCTCACCTGGCAGCGCGAATCCGCGGTCTGAGCGCGCGGTAGCGGCCGCGTACGGCCCAACCCATACGAAAAAGGTTGGGCCGTCAGCCCTCAGGCTGGAGAACCCTGCGCTCAGGCCAGGTCTTCCAGTAGCCGACGCGCCGATTCGAGCTCGGCCTGCAGCTGCTCGACCTTGGCGCGCTGCGAGGCGCGCACCGACTCCAGGATGGAATCCACCACCTCCGATACCTCGGGGTGCAGGATCTTGGCGGCCTGCGAGACGGCCGAACTGGGCACGGCCAGGCCGCGGATGGTGCGCTTCTTGCCGTTGACGACATCGAGGGTCCACTCGCCCTCGGCGGTGCCGCTGAGGGTGACCGTCACCTCGGGAGCCTTGGGCTTGCGGGCGGCCGACGCGGTGGCGGCGGCATTGCGGGCCGGGCGCGCGGCCTTCTTGGCCTCGGCGGCGGGCTCGGCGGCCGGCTGCGGGGTGGCTTCCGGAGCGGGCGGGGTGCTCGGCGCGGCGGCCGGCATCGTCGCGGGGGACGACATCGTCACGGTCGGTTCCTTCCTGGTTGCCGTTCTGGGGGTTGCACTCGCCGGTTTGGCGGCGGAGGTCGGCGCGGTGGCCGGTTTGGCCGGGTTCTGCCGGGCCGGCTTGATCAGGGTCACCTCGGTGGGACCGAAGGACAGCACGTCCTTCGAGCCCGTCGGCTTCACCTGCAGGAAATCGCCCTCGGACGGATCGCCGAGGGACATCACCTTGCCGGAACGACCTTCCGGAACGCCGACCGCCGCCGCGGTGAACCACACCATAGGCGGTCTGCCCGCGTCGATTTCCGCGGCGATCTCCCGAATCTCGGTATCCGACAAGGGCTGTGGCTTGGTACGGGTCGACATGGGCACTCCGGGGCGGACGGGGCGGACAGCTGCGTGCCAAGAGCATGCACCATGGCACCGACAAATCCACATCCGGAGAACGCGCCTGGTCACCCACGCACGGTCAGTGATCCTTCAGCTATTCCTACTGGTGCGGCCCACGGAGCATGGCCGGCGCTGGTGATCCTAGGCGTCCGCCCCTGTCCCCGCGCAACTTTCGTGACGGACCCATCCGACCCGCGCCCGAATAGCGAGTATCGATCAGAGTTGCTCGACACCGCGCAGCACACACCGCACGGTCTGTGGCCGGGCCACCGGATCGAGCAGCGTCTCGGTGGTGAAGTCCTGGGTCGCTCCCGGCGCCACCAGCACCTCGGTGCGGGTCCGTTCCAGATCCGCGGACTCGGGCGTCTGGAAGCTGATCACCACCAGATACCGGTGCTCCACCACATCGCGGTTGCTGACCACGGCGGTCGCCTGCCAGCCCGCCGACGTGCCCGCACAGGCGGTGACGAAGGCGCTGCGCTGCATCTCGGCGGTATCGGCGACGGACTGCCCGGCATGGGGCTGGTGCGCGTGCGTGGGTTCGCTGTGCCCGCCGTGCGCGCAGCCGGTCAGCAGCGCCGCGCATCCTGACACGACACCGACTAGACCTCGGCCGGGGGTGATCATGAATCTCCCATTCCACCGCGCACTTCCGCCCCCGCAATCCTGTTGCGGCTGATTAGCCGCGGGCCGAGACTACCCCAGTTCGACCGCGTGTCGTCACATGACGGGATAGGCGTGTCGCACTCGAAAACCGGCCGTATCCTCGCCTTTCGCGGGTGTCGGGGCCGCTGCATACGATCTAGGACGTGAAGGTACTCGGCGCATGCCCCCTCGACTGCCCCGACGCCTGCTCCTGGGTGGTGGACGTCCAGGACGGCCGGGCGGCCGGCCTGCGCGGCAACAAGGAGCATCCGGTCACCCGGGGCGCGCTGTGCGTCAAGGTGAACCGCTACCTCGAGCAGGTCCACTCCCCCGAACGCCTCACCCGCCCGCTGCGCCGCGTCGGCCGCAAGGGCGAGGGCCGCTTCGAGCCGATCAGCTGGGACGAGGCGCTCGACGAGATCGCCACTCGGCTCCGCGCCGTCATCGCCGAGCACGGCGGGGAGGCGGTGTGGCCGTTCCACGGCACCGGCAGCCTCGGCTATATCCAAGGGCTGGAGGGTCTTTCCGGTCGGCGTTTCTTCAACGCGATCGGCGCGTCCCGCCACGACCCGACCATCTGCTCGGTCGCGGGCACCGTCGGGTTGCAGTACACGCTGGGCACCGCGGGCGGCATGGATCCGGAGGACCTGTCCAAGTCGAAGCTGATCCTGTTGTGGGGCACCAATCCGCTCACCTCCGGCCATCACGTCTGGAAGTTCATCCAGGACAGCGGCGCCTACACCGTCGCCATCGACCCGGTGCGCACCAAGACCGCCGAACGCTGTGATGAGCATCTGGCCCCGCTGCCGGGCACCGATGCCGCGCTCGCGCTGGGCCTCATGCACGTGATCGTCGGACTGGGCGCGCAGGACGAGGAGTTCCTGGCCGCTCACACCGAGGGCTGGCCCGAATTCCGGGCCCGCATCGCCGAGTACCCGCCCGAACGGGCCGCCGCCATCACCGGGGTGCCGGTGGAGCGCATCGTGGCGCTCGGCGAACGGATCGCGACCACCCGTCCCACCGCCATCCGCGCCTCGCAGGGCATGCAGCGGCACGCGGGCGGCGGGATGGCGCTGCGCACCCTGGCCTGCCTGCCCGGAGTCACCGGCGACTGGGCGATTCCCGGTGGCGGGCTGCACTATTCGACCAGCGGCCATTTCCGCCTGGACGTCGACGCGCTGACCCGGTTCGATCTGCTGCCGCGTCCGGTGCGCACGCTGTCGATGACCCGGATGGGTGAGGCGCTGCTGGACCCGGACGGTCCGCCGGTGCACGCGCTGTTCGTGATCGGCGCGAATCCGGTGGGTTCCAACCCCGATCAGCGCCGCGTGGTCGAGGGCCTGTCCCGCGAGGACCTGTTCACCGTGGTGCTGGAGCACTTCTCGACCGACACGGTCGACTACGCCGATATCGTCCTCCCGGCCACCATGCAGCCCGAGCACCTGGATGTGCTGGCCGCTTACGGCAATCTGTATCTGGTCTGGAACGAGCCCGCGGTGGCCCCGCCCGGCGAATGCCTGCCCACCACCGAGACTTTCCGGCGGCTGGCCCGGCGCCTGGGGCTGACCGAACCGGCGCTCTACGAGTCCGATGAGGAACTGGCGAACCAGCTGCTCGAACAGTACGACGTGGACCGGCTGCGCGCGGACGGGTTCCTGAAGATCGAGCCGGGCCCGGTGCCCGACGGCAAGCTCCGGTTCGTCTCGGACCGGGTGGCGGCGGCCGGTCACGACCCGGTGGCCGGATACACCCCGCCCGCGGATCCCGGTGACGGCCTGGTGCTCATCTCGGCCGCGTCACACTATTTCCTCAATACCGGGTTCGGTTCGAATCCCGAATTGCGCCGCCGCGCCGGCGAACCGCGCGTCACCATCCATCCGGATGACGCGGCCGCGCGCGGTATCGCCGACGGTGATCCGGTGACCGTCGGCAATGACCGCGGCAGTTTCGAGGCCGTCGCCGAGGTCTCCGACATGGTCCGCCCCGGGGTGGCCGCGACCCCGAAGGGCCGCTGGGCCAAGCATTCCGGCGGCGCGACGGTGAACGCGACCATCGCCGAACGGGATTCGGACTTCGGTGGCGGCGCGGTGTTCCACGACAATCGGGTGCGGATCACGCGCCGAGCCTGACCCGCCGGGCGATCAGGAGGCGGCGAGGGTCTCCAGCACGCGCCGAGCCTGGTAGTCCGCGCCGAGCTGGTTCGGATGGAAGGGCACGGCGAGCCCGACCGGGTTGCCCGAGAACGGCAGCAGTCCTTCCACCCACCGGGTGCCGACCGGCTTGCAGGCGTCGTGGCCGGTGCTGCCGTCGTAGGTGTCGACGAAGTCGACGCCGCCGGCGGCGGCGACGCGCGCGAGCATGTCGTGCAGTTCGATCAGCTTCTGCCCCAGCCAGATCGCGTCGGGATCGGAGATGGGGATGACCGGCCAGCAGCCGCCGTCGAGGCCGATGCCCTCGAAGTAGTCGAGCAGCAGGATGCGGGCGTGTGGCGCGCGATCGCGGATGCCGGCGATGGTGGCGGCCACCCGGGGTTCGGCTTTGGCGATGTTCTCCGACATCCGGTCGACGCCGTCGGCCACCAGGGTGCCGGTGCAGGGGCTGATCGTGGGATCGAGGGTGATGCAGTCGGTGACGACCGCCGCCAGACCCGCGTCATTGCCGCCGATTTCGAGGGTGACGAGGTCGGTGGATTCGGTGAGCCGATCGAACTGCGGCGCGTTCTCGCCGAGCCCGCTGTGCTGCGGCGCGGTCATGTTCGCGGTGACCGCGCCACCGCAGGTGGCGTCGCGGAACACCGGCACGGCCAGCGCCGCGGCGACCTGTTTGGCGTAGTCGTGGGCACTCTGGGCGCAGAAGGCGGGCGTGGACTCGGTGGTGACTTGGCTGAGGGTGGCGTCGGCGGCCCAGGAGTCGCCCAGGGCCACATACTCGTTGACGGTGGTGGCGGGTGGTTCGGCGGACGCGGCCCCCGCGGGCAGGACGGCGGCGAGGGCGGCGGCGGTGAGCAGTGCGCGCGAGGTCTTCATGTCTGGTCTCCCCTGGATCAGTCCCAATACCGAAGAGTGGACTGTTTTCAGTGCGGAACCTAGCAGTTGGACCGTCGTCCTGCTCGCCGAATCTCACACCCGGTCGGCCACCTCCCCGCGGTCCGCGCCCACCATCTCCCTGCGGTCCGCGCTCGACTCCATCCGCTCGTACCCGAGCAGGACATCGTGCGCCACTTCGCCGTCCGCCACGGTGACCCGGCTGAAGGCGGCCGGATAGCCGCGGGCCATCACGGTGTAGCGGCCTTCGGCCAGATCCGGGACCATGTAGCGGCCGGTGTCGTCGGTACGGGTGACCGCGATCAGGTCCCCGGCCTCGTCGAGCACGGTGATCTGGGCGTCGGGGATGCCGTCGCCGCGTTCGTTGCAGGCCGATCCGGCCAGGACCGCGCGCGGCGCGAGTTCGATGTCGTGACGCAGCATTCCGCTGTCGGGCACGGTGAGGGTGACCGCGGACGGCCGCATGTGCTCGGCCACCGCGACCAGCGTGTAGGTCCCGGCCAGCACGCCGCGGCAGGTGAAGTCGCCGTCGGCGGTGGTGACGGCCGAGCCGACCACGTCACCGAAGTGGTCGGTCAGGGTGATGGTCGCGTCGCCGAGCGGTGCGCCGCGGCCCGCCGAGCGCACCACGCCCGACACCTCGCCGGAGCCGAGCAGCGCGACATCGAGCCGATGCGGGCGGTTGCCGACCGAAATGCTCACCGCGGCCGGCTGATAGCCGTAGGCGGACACGATCAGCACGTACCCACCCGTGCGCGGCGCGCCGATCAGGTACTCCCCGTCCGGGTCGCCGACGGCTCGCGAGACCTGGCGTCCGCGCTGGTCGATCAGAGTGAGCACGGTATCGGGCACCGACTGCCCGTCCTCCCGGTGCACCCGGCCCGATACCGACAGTCCCGGGGCCTCCTCGAAGACGAACGGTTCCGGTTCGGGCTCCGGTTCGACGGGCTCGTCCTCGGCCACCGGCACCGGTTCCGGAGTGTCCTGCAGCGGAATCTCTTTCATGAACAGCAGGACGACCGCCGCCGCCACCGCCACCGCGGCGGCCACCGCGAACACCCCGCCCATGGCGTGGGTGAATCCGGTCAGGATGGGTGTGCGCAGCTGATCCGGCAGTTCGGCGATGCCGCTGGTATTGGCCTCGATCCGGCCCAGTTGCGCGGCGTCGAAGCCCGGCGGCAGGTGACCGCCGAAGGCCGCCAGGATCTTTCGCGGCAGCAGGTTGAACAGGATGGTGAGGAACACCGCGACCCCGAGGGTGCCGCCCATCTGCCGGAAGAAGGTGGCCGACGCGGTGGACACACCCATGTCGGCGCGCGGGCCGGCGTTCTGGGCGGCGATGATCAGCGTCTGCATGCAGCCGCCCAGGCCGAAACCGATGATGCCGCAGTACAGCAGCGGCTGCCACAGCGGGCTGTCGAAGCGCACCAGCGCGAACAGCACCGATCCGGCGGCGATGATCAGCGAGCCGAGGATCGGCAGCGCCTTGTAGCGGCCGGTGAACTTGGTGACCAGCCCGGACAGTTGCGCGCCCAGCATGATCCCCAGCACCAGCGGCAGCATGAAAAGCCCGGAGCGCGTGGGCGAGTACCCGCGCACCACCTGGAAGTACAGCGGCACCATGACGATCGCGCCGAACATGGCGACGCCGACGATGAAGCCGCCACCGATGGCGATGCTGAAGGTGCGACTGCGGAACAGCCGCAAGGGAATCAGCGCGGCATCCTTCATGAGCAGTTCGACGATGAGGAACGCGGTCAGGCCGGCGGCCGCGATGCCATAGCAGAGCAGCGCGTGCGGCGACCGCCACCCCCACTCGCGTCCCTGCTGGGCGACGATGAGCAGCGGAACCGTGCCCGCCGCAAGGGTTATCGCCCCGAGCCAGTCGGTGCGATGGCGGTGCCGCTCGAAGGGCACGTCGAGCACCTTGCCGACCACCACCAGCGCGAGGACGCCGATCGGTACGTTGACCAGGAACACCCAGCGCCAGCCGGACAGTCCGAGAATATGGTCGGCGTTGGAGAAGAAGCCGCCCAGGACCGGGCCCAGCACCGTGGCGATGCCGAAGACCATCATGAAATAGCCCTGGTACCTGACCCTTTCGCGGGGCGGCACGATATCGCCGATGATGGTGAAGGCCAGCGACATGAGCCCGCCCGCGCCGACGCCCTGGAGCGCGCGGAAGCCCGCCAGCTGGTACATGGAGGTGGCGAAGGTACAGGCCACCGAGCCGAGCACGAAGACGCCGATGGCGATGAGGTAGCAGGGTTTCCGGCCGTGGATGTCGGCCAGCTTGCCGTAGAGCGGGGTCGAGATGGTGGCCGTGATCAGGTAGGCGGTGGTTGCCCAGGCCTGTTTGTCGAAGCCGTGCAGGCTGTTGGCGATGCGGACGATCGCCACGCTGACGATGTTCTGGTCCAGCGCCGCCAGGAAGACGCCCAGCAGCAGGCCGGAGAGGATGGTCATGATCTGGCGGTGCGAGAGCGTTCTCTCGGTGGACGGTGCGACCCGGACCGGTGCTGCCACCCGCGACGGGGTGGATACCGATGCCTGGGTAGAGCTGTTTGGCATGTTTGGGGCCCTTGTCGGATTTCGGCTTGCCGTGCGTGCGGTGCTACTCGAAAAGACCTCGCCATGAAGCAATTCGGGCAGCTTACTCCCGCCGATCGGGGCCCCTCACGGGAGGTGGCGGTTACGCCTCCGTTTGCGCGTAGAGCGGAATACCGGTGTGGAAGAAGCGAATGAGGCGGCCGATGCGCACGCAGTGGTCGGCCGCGCGCTCGAAGTGGTGGGCCAGCAGGGCGATATCGATGGCCATGGCCGAGCCGTGCGCCCAGCCGTCGTCGGCGGCCAGCTCCACCAGGCGTCCGCGCAGGCGCTCCAGGTTCTCGTCGCGCGGCACCAGTACGCGGTCGCGCGGCGGATTCTGCGCCGCAATGACTCTCACCGCGCCGGCGGCGAGATGCGTGACCGCGCCGGACATTTCCACCAGCAGGTCCAGGACGTGCTCGGGGGCGACCGGATTCGGGTAGCGGCGCACCACCACGTCGGCGACGCGGCTCAGTGATCGGCTCACGGCCAGCAGGTCGTCGGCGATCTGCATGGCGGTGATGACCTGCCGCAGGTCACGGGCCACCGGGGCTTCCAGGGCCAGCAGGATGACCGACCGGTCCTCGCATTTGGCGTGCTCGATCTCCACCTGCTCCTCGAGCGCGAACACCTCGTACGCGGCCGTCAGGTCGGCGCCGAGGAGCGCCGTGGTGGCCCGCTCGGAGGCCTCCTGTGTCAGCTGCGCCATATGCGCGAGCTCCTCGGTCAGCGCCATCAGTTCGCTGGAGAATTTCGTGCGCACTCGCATATCTTGGCCGCCCTCCCGCATACCTGCACACTATCGCGGGAAAACCTTTCTCTCCGAATGGGTCTCGGTTCCGTTCACCAGAAGTAAACAGACCGTCCAGATTTGTCTGATTTGTCCACCGGTTGTTCGATTTCATCCGCTTCGGTGGGTCGTGACCGGAAACCCCCGCCGGTAACCGAGACTGGCCCCGTGGCCGCCGACAACCCCGACCCGCCGCAGCGGACCGCCATGCCCGCCTGGCTCCCCCGCGCCATGGTGCTCGCGCTGGCCCTGCTCGGACTGTTCGAACTCGCCAATTGGGCGGCGCACCAGCTGATCGGGATCGCGATCATGATGACGGTGGCGTTCTTCGTGTCGCTGGCCATGGAACCGGCGGTGGACGGGCTCGCCGGACGCGGCGTGAATCGGGGACTGGCCACCGCGGTGGTGTTCATCATCGTGTTCGCCTGCACCGCGGGGTTCGTCGCGACGCTGGGCGTGCTGCTGGTCGAGACCGTCTCCCATGTGGTGAACGAACTGCCGCGGCTGCTCGACGAATTGGTGAGCTGGGTCAATCGCGTGTTCCACCAGAACTTCACCCTGGGTCAGTTGCGTGATCGGCTGTTCAAGGACTCCGACATCATCAGCTCCTATGCCGAGCGGGCGGCCAACAATGTGTGGGGGCTGTCGAGCACGGTGCTGGGCGGGCTGGCGCGGTTCCTGACGATCGCGCTGTTCAGCGTGTACATGACCGCCGACGGGCCCAAATTGCGGCGCTCGGTGTGCTCGCTGCTGCCGCCCGACAAACAGGGTGCGGTGCTGCACGCCTGGGACCTGGCCATCGACAAGACCGGCGGGTATCTCTATTCGCGGGCGCTGCTGGCGGTCATCTCGGCGATCGCGCACGGAGCGTTCCTGGCGCTGCTCGGAATTCCCAACGCGGTGGCGCTGGGCATCTGGTTCGGCGTGGTGGCCTCGTTCGTGCCGACCATCGGAACCTATATCGCGGGCGTGCTGCCGATCCTGGTGGCGCTCACCATCAGACCGCTCGACGCGGTGTGGATCCTGCTGTTCGTGGTGGTCTATCAGTGGGTTCAGGACTATGTGCTGCAGCCGCGCATCACCGCGCGCACGGTGGACGTGAATCCGGCGATCGCGCTGCTGTCGGTGATCGTGGGCGGGGCGCTGCTGGGAGCGGTGGGGGCGCTGCTGGCCATTCCGGCGACCGCCACCTTGCAGGCGTTTCTCGGGGAGTACGTGAAGCGGTACGAGGTCAGCGAGGATCCGCGGATCGAGCGCAAGGGCGGGGCACGCAAACAGCGCAAGCTGGATGAGGCCGCGGCGAAGGACGCCGAGGACTCCGGGGACTAGGCGCGAACCGGGACGGCGTCCTCGAGCCGCTTGGTCCGCGCGGTGCCCAGGATCGAGCCCAGGATCACCAGCGGGAAGCCGATCGCCATGCCGGCGGTGAGCGGCTCGTTCAGCAGCGAGACGCCGATCAGCAGGGCCACGGCCGGATTGATGTAGGTGATGACCGTGGCGCGGGAGGGGCCGACCTCGCCGATGAGGGCGAAGAACACCACGAACGCCAGCGCCGTGCACAGCAGGCCCAGCCCGACCACCGACCAGGTCGCGCCCGCCGGGAAATGGGACGGCAGGCGCCACAGCGTGAACGGCAGGTAGAGGGTCGCGGCGAAGACCAGCGACGCGGTGACCACGCCGATCGGCGGCAGTTCCTTCAGCTTGCGGTCGATGATGATCGGGCCGAGGGCATAGCCGATCACGCTCACCCCGATGGCGGCCAGCGCGCCCAGATTCGACATGTCGATATCCAGGCCGACCAATGCGGTCACGCCGGCGAAGCCGATCACCAAACCGAGGATCCGGCGCGGGTCGAGACCTTCGTGGCCGAGCCGGGTGGTGATCACGATCGCGATCAACGGGACCGCGGCGATGAGCAACCCCACCGTCGAACTGGTCAGCCGCGTCTCCGCGTGCCCGATGAGCAGCCACGGCCCGGTGATCTCGACCAGCGTGTACACCAGCACCCACCGCCACTCGCGCAACACGGGCCACAACACCTTCGTGAACAACGCGACCGGCAGCAGCACCAGCGCACCCAGCAACGTCCGCCCGAACGCCACGAACACCGGGTCGAACTCCCCCACCGCGACCCGGATCATCGCGTACGGCACGCCCCAGATAACGCCCATACCCAGGAACAACAGCCACCCGCGCTTACTCACCGCACACTCCTTCCGATCCCTGGGGAGCGTAGGGCACGCCGCCGACACGCTGAACCAGTCGTCCGAACGCGGCCGGGCGCCGAAGTATTTCGAAGAGCCGAGTACTCCACCCGGTGAGTGATGCCGCACGCTGAACCTGCGCAGCCGACAACCGCCCATCCGAGACGCTCAACACCCTCACGAGCCGTCCTCACGATCCAGCCGGGCCACCGGCGCGCGGGTCGGATTCCTCCGCGGTAATCCATTGGCGTACATGACTGTTCGTCCGGCGATACCCTCGATCCATCGTCCGATCCATGTGAGGGAGGCGCATGAGCACTGCGGTTGGGATCGCGGTCGGCGTGGTGATCGTGGCCGCGCTCGGGTTCACGGTATTTCGCCTGACCACCAGGCCACGCTTCACGATGTCGGACGTCGTGGAGTTGAGATTCGGCGGGTTGGGATTGATGCCGCACAGGAGTTCGCGGCGAGAGTGGTTCGATCGGGGCGAGCGCGTTTGGGTGCGCCCTCGCTATGTGATGGTCCACGGCTGCACGCAGAGCGTCGGCATCGGGCGACGTAATGGCGTCGGGCCTTGGCACCACTTCAGCGGTGAAGTGGTGCAGCCCGTTCAGGG
Source organism: Nocardia sp. NPDC004582 (assembly GCF_053602115.1). Taxonomy (NCBI): domain Bacteria; kingdom Bacillati; phylum Actinomycetota; class Actinomycetes; order Mycobacteriales; family Nocardiaceae; genus Nocardia; species Nocardia sp. NPDC004582. Next base: position 53,888 of record NZ_JBSGCY010000009.1, read on the forward strand.
TGGCATCGGGTTCGCGCGAACAGGGAGTACCGCGTGGATTCACTCGCACGGCTGGCGCGTTCGCAGAGTCGCGCGAAGGGGCCCGGGCTGGCGCTGACGATCTCGCCGATTACGGATTCGCCACGGCGGCTTCGTGATTGGGGGCGGGGAATTGGCCGGCGACGATACCGACGTGCCGATGAGCGAACGGCCCGAGTTCCTCGCGATGAGCCGCACACCCGATGCCGCCGCTCACGCCCGCGCCTACGCGGCCTGGACCCGCGCGATCTACCAACGGGTGGGCCCGTTGGTGTGGACCGTGCTGGCCCATGCCGGCGCCGATCCCGCACTACTGGAGTTCTCGGCCACGATCGAACGGGAACGCCGAATCGGCAATACGCACATGGTCACCGCCCTGCGGCAGCGCCACGGCCTGCCCGCGACCATCACCGCACAGGCCGCCATCGACAGCGTGTGGGTGCTGACCGCCCCGGATACCGCCGACCGTCTACTGCGCCGCTGCGGGTGGAGCGCCACCGCCTACGAGACTTGGCTCGGTGACCATCTGGTGCTCGCACTCCACCTAGCCGAAACCTGATCCCGGCGAAGGGGTTTCGAATACGTAGGCCCTCTCGGTCGGATCAGTGCCCGGCGTGGTGCGGTGTTCCCGGCTGTTGTCCCGGGTCCACGACCACGAACTGACCCATCATGCCCAGGTCCTCGTGCCAGAGCAGGTGGCAGTGGAACATGTACGGGGCGTTGGGATCCGCGGGGCCGTCGAAGCGGACGAGCAGTTTCACGGTGGCGCCCGGCGCGAGGAATACGGTGTCCTTCGGGCCGCGGAGGGACTGCGGCGGTTGGCCGCCGTCGACCTCGGCGACCGCGAATTGTGTGTCGTGGACGTGGAAGTTGTGCGGGGTGCCGTCGCCGTTGTGCACGACCCAGGTCTCGGTGCTGCCGCGGGTCACGGTGGCGTCGACGCGGCTCATGTCCATCGCCTTGCCATTGATCTTGCCGAACTCCAGCTCGAAGGACCGCTCCCCCACCGAGTCCGCGGCCTTCGGCGTCCGCGGGGTGGCGAGGTGGTCGGGCAGCGGCGGTGCGGGGCGGAGAGTCGCGGCGGCTCGGAGTTCGAGAATGTCGAATCGGTCGTCGCCGCCGCTGAATCGGTTGGTGAACATGTCGAGTCCGGCGTCGAGGCGGTCGCTGCGCAGGGTCACGCGTTCCCCGGGCCGCATGCGCACCACGATTTCGGCGCGCTCGCCCGGCGACAGCTGCACGTGCTTCAACTGGGCGGGTCGCTCCAGCAGGCCGCCGTCGGTGGCGATGAGCGCGAAGTCCCGGCCGTCGGACAGCCCGAAGTTGTAGATGCGCGCGGGCGACGCGTTGACCAGCCGCAGCCGCACCAGTTCGTCGCTCACCTCGCGGTACGCGGCGAGGGTGCCGTTGACCATGACCTCGTCGCCCAGGAATCCGGCGTCACGGAACGCGCCGTGGCTGAAATCCATTCGCCCGTCGCGGAATCGGACGTCCTGCACCACCAGCGGAAGGTCGTCGACGCCGTAGGTGCGCGGCAGCGCGAGCGCGTCCGAGGTGTCGTCATCGAGCAGGAACATCCCCGCGAGCCCGCGGCTGACGTGACTCTCGGTGGCCCCGTGCGGATGCGGGTGGTACCAGAGGGTGGCCGCGGGCTGTTCGACCCGCCACTCCGGCTTCCACTCCGCACCCGGTTCGACCATCTGATGCGGTCCCCCATCCATCGCGGCGGGCACGTGCATGCCGTGCCAGTGCACGGTCGACGCCTCCGGCAGGTCATTGCGTACCCGCACTCGAACCTGTTCCCCGCGGCGCGCACGCAGCGTCGGCCCGAGATGGTCGCCGTTGAATCCCCAGGTATCGGCTATCTGCCCGGGACGGAATTCTGTACTGCCGGACCGCATGTCGAGCTCGAACTCCCGCGTCCCGTCGGCCGCCACGGCCGACCGGGCCAGCGGCGGGACGGCCAGCGGACGCACGAAATCCACCTTCCCCACAGTGGATACCTCAGCCGAGGTGTACACCCACGCCGTCGCGCCGATCAGCCCGACGACCACGACCAGCACAACCACGCCCAGCCGGACCAAAACCCGCCGCACCCGAGACCTGTCTCTCATGCCTCGAACGGTAGGAAGAACCGGCCTTTCCCGGATCCGGCGGATCCCCCAATCACTCCCTGATTCACCCGAGGGAATCCCCGGTGGATCCCCTAGGCCGGGTGGGCGCGGAGGGCGGCGGCGAACCAGGTGAACACCGGCCCCATGTCGGGCAGTTCCGGCCAGCCGTTGATCGCCGACACCAGCCGCCAATAGCGCTCCACGCGTGAGTCATTGGCCACCTCGAGCCGTTCCAGGATCCAGCGGCGAAGTCGCGCGTCGTCGGGCTTGCCGAAGGTGTCGGCATAGCGCGCCGCGAGCCCGTCGACCACCGTGGCAGCCGCCGCGGAGTCGGCGCCCAACCCCTCGGCGAGGGCCGCGCCGACCTCGGTGCGGACCGCCTCGGTCAGGTCGCGGTGCAGACCGGTGGTGTCGCCTTCGGCGCGTTCCCGGGCCTGATACTCGGCCATGCCCCGGACCGCTTCACGGAAGTCGTTGTCCCGCACCAATTCCACGAGTTCCATCCACGCCGTGATCTGCGCGGTGGTCGGGTCGTCCGGCAGCTCGGGCATGCTGGTGCGCACCAACTCCACCATGGCGGGGTTGGCGTCCACGCCGCCGTACGCGGCGTCGATGAAGTCGTCGATCAGCCGGTGGCGTTCGGCCTCCGACAGGCGCATCAGGTTGTGCATGAGTTCCATTTCCTCTCGGTGGGAGCCCCGCTCGGCCACCGCGCGCAGGACCGCGCGCCGCATCCGCAGAATCCGGATCTGCACGTCGAGCGCGTCGGCGTGCGCCGCGGCGACCGCGGTCACCGAGGTCTCGCGGGCCAGCACCCGCGCCACGGTGGGCAGGTCGATGCCCAGTTCACGCAGGGTGCGCACCAGTTCCAGACGGGTGGCGGCTGCGGTGTCGTAGAGCCGGTAGCCGGTGGGGGTGTGATCGGTCGGCGGCACGATCCCCTTGTCGGAGTAGAACCGGATCGTCTTGACCGTCAAGCCGGTCCGTGCGGCCAGAGCCCCGATCGTGAAGAGCGTGTCGTCGTCCATGCCCCAACCTTCCTGTCTCCCCCAGATGGAGACTCAAGTCCTCCGGCTATCGTCGGACCGATAATCGGAGATTCCGATATTTCGGGACATGCGAAACGGAAGCGGCGATGACCGAGACGAGTTCGACAATGCAATCCGCGGCCGGAACTCGCCTCAACCGGAAGGGGCGCGAGACCAGGCAGCGGCTGCTCGACGTGGCCATCGGCAGTCTCGCGCAAGCGTCGGGCGAACCGTTGTCGGCGAATCGGGTCGCCCGGGACGCCGGGGTCAGCTGGGGAACGCTCAAGCATCAGTTCGGCGATATCGACGGGCTGTGGGCCGCCGTCCTCGTCGAGTTGACCGATCGCACCGGGGCGAACAGTCCCGAGAGCTGGCCGCAGGTGACCGGGACGATCCGGGAACGGGTGTGGGAGATGGTCGATGCCATGTGGACCATCCTCGGCACTCCCGAAGGGCGGGCGGTCGAGACGCTGCGGGCCGGGCTGCCCAATGGCCGGCAGGAACGGCTCGCGGACTTCCCGCTGACGACGGCCGCGATGGCCGGGTACGAGGACGCCTGGCTCCGGGCATTCGAGTACTTCCTGGCGGACCTGCCCCTCGACGTGGACAAGCTGCGCGGGGTCCAGTCGCTGATCCCGATGGCCATGCGCGGCATCAATAACGAACGCCGACTCGCCTCACCCGCCGAGCTGACCGAAGCACGCCACTGCCTGGTCGACTCCATAGCGTCTTACCTGGGGTAACCCACATTCTTTGAGAACCCTCGTTGACAATTGCGATGGGGAGGTCCACTGTTACCTCCAGCTTTCGCAATCCAGTCAGGAGTGACTCATGTCTCCGTCTCCCGATGATCAGGGCATGCGCTTGCAGCGCAGCAGCCGTGAACCGGCCACACTGATCCCGCGCCTCACCGAATGGCTGGCCACACAGCTACCCGACGGCGCGAATCCGGAGCTCGCACTGGGGTCCGGCATCGACCGCAACGGCATATCCGCGGAGACGCTCACCCTCACCCTGCGTTGGCAGGAAGCCGGAGAAGAGCAGGTCAACGACCTGATCGCCCGGGTCGTGCCCGCCCCCGGCGACTTCCCGGTCTACGAGCGCTACGACCTGCGCGAGCAGTTCGACGTCATGCGCATCGTGGCCGAAGCCGGCGACGTCCGCGTCCCCCGGGTGCGATTCCTCGAACCGACCGGCGAGGTGCTGGGCACGCCGTTCCTGCTGATGGATCGAGTGGACGGCCTGGTACCGCCCGATGTCATGCCCTACACCTTCGGCGACAACTGGCTCTTCGACGCCGACCCGGAACAGCGGCGCAGCGTGCAGGAGAGCACCATCGAGACGCTCGCCAAGATCCACGGGATTCCGGACGCGGCAACCACTTTCGCCTTCCTCGACCCGCGGCAGCCCGGCGCCGACCTGCTCGAGCGGAACCTGAACCGCGCACGGGCGTGGTACGAGTTCGCGGCCCGCGATATCGGCCCGTCGCCATTGGTGGAGCGCATCCTGAAGTGGCTCACCGACAATCTTCCGGAGCCCGCGTCGTACGAGACCGTGCTCTCCTGGGGTGACGCGCGGCTCGGCAACCTGATGTACCGGGACTTCACGCCGGTCGCGGTGCTCGACTGGGAAATGGCGACGATCGGCCCGCGGGAACTCGACGTCGCGTGGATCACGTTCGGGCACCGCGTCTTTCATGGCATCGCGCAGAACTTCGGATTCCCCGGCATGCCGGACTTCATGCGGGTGGAGGACGTGCGGGCGAGCTATGCCCGGCACTCGGGCGTCGAGCTCGCCGACCTCACCTGGTACACGATGTTCGCCGCCCTCAACTACGCCGTCGTCTTCCTGCGCGCCGGCGGCCGCCAGATCCATTTCGGCGAGATGGAACGCCCCGACGACATCGAGGTGCTGCTGCACCATCGGGCGATCGTCGAAGAACTGCTCGGCGAACTCGGCGCCTGACGTCCACCTTTCTCGAAACCTCTCAGGGAAGTGCAACTCTCGTGAGCGATCAGCTGAACGAACTGTCCTACTACTGCATCACCCGGCATCCCGCCGACGCCCGCGTCCTGTTGCCCGAGGCCCGCGACGCGGAGCGCATCGGACTCGGCTCGTGCATGATCGGCGAGCGCATGACGGTCAAGGACTCCGCGGTCCTGTCCGGCGGCCTCGCCGGATGCACCACCGACCTGGGAATCGCCGCCGCGGCGACCAATCACCACACCCGGCATCCGATGGTGACGGCCACCATCGGCTCCACTATGCAGGCGATGACCGAGGGCCGCTACGCCATGGCGTTCGGGCGCGGCATGGCGGCGAACTGGAAGGCGATCGGGCTGCCCGCCGTCACCGAGGCGCGACTGCGCGATTTCGTCGGCATCCTGCGCCGTCTCTGGGACGGCGAGACGATCGTGAATCATGATGGGCCCGCGGGCAAATGGCCCGTGCTGTACCACCAGAACGGCCTCGACGAAGCGCCGCCGATCGGCTTCGTCGCCGTCGGCCCGAAGACCCTCGAGCTCGCCGGTGAGATCGGCGACTTCGTCGTCCTGCACACCTTCTTCTCCGACGATGCCACCGCGAACTCCGTCGCGGCGGTCCGGCGGGGCGCCGAGCGCGCGGGCAAGGACCCCGACAGCGTCCGCATCTGGTCCTGCCTGGCGACCGCGAGCGACGCGCTCACCCCCGAGGATCAGCTGCGGCGGCGCACCGGACGCCTGGTGACCTACCTGCAGGCGTACGCTGACATCCTGATCAGCGCCAATGGCTGGGATCCGCAGGTGTGGGAACGTATTCGGGGCACTCGGCTGTATCAGGACGCCGCGGCGGCGGGTCCCATCGACGCGTCCGCCTCGGTCGAGGTCCTGGAACAGCTGGACGACCTCATCCCGGACGAGTGGCTCGCCTCGGCCGCGTACGGCACGCCGGAACAGTGCGTGGCCAAGATCTCCCGCGAATACGACCTGGGCTGCCACTCGGTGATCATGCACGGCGCGAGCCCGCACGAGCTCGAATCGGTGGTGGACGCCTACCGCGCCAACCGTCCCACCCTGCGCCGCGCCGTGGCCGCCAACCCGGGAAAATTCGCCTGAGACAACGGTTCTCGCAGCACCTCGGGCCGGTGGTCACCCGTCGGCTCGAGGTACGGCGACCGGGGTGTCACAGCTGGCGGGTGGATCGATCAGGCGGCAGTCCGCGGGCGCGCGCAGGGGTCGGTAGTCGGCGGGGACGCCGTCGTTCGTGATGATGGCGCGGTAGGCGGCGACGGCATCGGTGGGGATTCGGGTCAGCGTCGGGTCGGTGCGCACATCGACCGTGTAGAGACCGAATCTCGGTGTGTAGGAGCTCCATTCGTAGTTGTCGGTGAGGCTCCAGTAGTTGTAGCCGATGACGTTCATGCCGTCGGATCTCGCGCGCTGGAGCCAGTAGACGGTGTCGCGGAGGTGCGCCGAGCGGGTGTAGCCGTCCGCGCGGGGGTGGGCGTTCTCGGTCGGAAGGCCGTTCTCCACGATCCACAGCGGCTTGCCGGGGAAACGGCGTGAATAGTGCTGCAGCGTGAAGTAGATGCCCTCGGGGTGGACCGGGAGATCCCACATGTCCCCGGGCGCGTTCACGGCGGCGAGGCCGGGTGGTTCGTAGCCGAAGTAGTAGTCGACGCCGATGAAGTCGAGCCGATCGCCGATCCGGTCCATCAGGGGTCCGTTGACCTGCGACTCCGCCCCGGCGACATAGCCGACGTTGCTGGTCACCAGCGCGTTCGGCTGGACCAGGTGGATGTAGTCGTAGATGGCGTTGTGCGCCCGGGCGACACTGTCGAGCATCTGATCCGCGTCGGTTCCGTTCAGGCGGACCTCGTGCACGATGTACGCGACCGGCTCATTGATGGTCACCCAGACCGGATTACGGGCGGCGTAGCGATCGACGACTTGGCGCATATTGGTGAGCCAGTCCGAGACCATGCCCGGATCGCGCCAGCCGCCGCGGTCGGCCGCCCAGCCGGGATACACCCAGTGGTCCAGTGTCAGCATCGGGCGCATACCGGCCGCGATGATCGTGTCGATCACGTCGTCGTAGTAGGCGAAGGCCGATGAATCCCAGACTCCCGGCCGGGGTTCCAGCCGGGCCCATTCGATACCGATTCGGAAGACCTTGACGCCGAGACTCTTCGCCAGGGCGATATCGGACCGGTAGCGGGAGCGGAAATCGACGGAACCGCCGAGGCGATCCCAGCCCGGCTCGGCGTCGATATAACGCGTCCAATTGCTGTCGGGTGACTGACCCTCCGATTGGAACCCCGACGCCGCCACTCCCCAGAGGAAATCGTCCCCGAGCACACCGGCGCGTTCCTCCGACGCGGTGCCGGCCATGCCGGGGACCAGGAGCAAGGCGGCGGCCGTGACGAGCGCGGACACGACGAGACAACGAAATCGAGTGCGCATCAGCACTTCCCCGGGACCAGTACTCGAAATGAGTGAATGCGGCTACTTACTCCTGGATAGCTGCGAATTGTTTCGAGCGAGCTGCGGGTCGATAGTGGTTTGGCACAATCCATATCGCGCTGCTGACCGGACGCAACACCGGCGACCCGCTGTTCCTCCAGGTGAAACAGGCCGAGCAGTCGGTGCTGTCGGCGCACCTGAGCCACAGTATGGGCGAGTTCGCGCTGGCCTACGCCGACCAGACCGATGCCGACCACGAATCCCTGCTCGCGGCAATCGAATCCGGGCGGATCACAGCCCGGGGTTGACCGCCAGCACCAGCTTGCCGGTCGAGGAGCGGCCCGCCATCAAACGGTGCGCGTCGGCCGCCTCGGCGAGCGGGAATTCGGCGGTGATCGGCAGCCGCACCTTGCCGGTGGTGGCCAGATCGAAGGCGTGAGACGAGATCTCGCGCAACACCTCCGGGGCCTCCGAACTCAAACCGAGGATGGAGAAACCCGCGACCGAACGGCCTCGCGGGAAGAGCTCGGGCGCACCGACCTGCCACGGGGCCTCGCCACCGGCATTGCCGAAGGAGACCAGGCGGCCGAAGCGGGCCAGCGAATCCAGCGTGCGGCGCAGGGTTTCACCGCCGATCGACTCCAGCGCCAGATCCACACCGCGGCCGTCGGTGGCGGCACGGACGTCGGCGTCGAACGAATCGTTCAAGAACGCGTCGTCATAACCGTATTCGCGGGCGTACTCGGCTTTGGCGGGACTGGACACCACCCCGTACACCGCGCCCGCGCCCGCGAGCTTGGCGATCTGGGCGGCCACCGTGCCGACGCCACCCGCGGCGGCCTGCACCAGGACCGTCTCGCCCGGCTGCAGGCGGCCGACCGTGTGCAGCAGGGCGTAGGCCGTCGGCAGCACCGTGGGAAGCGTTGCGGCGGTGCGCAGATCAACACCGTCGGGTACGGGGAAGACCGTCGCCGCGGATACGACGGTGACCTCCGCGTACGCGCCACCGTCCGAGATGGCGGCCACCGCCTGCCCCACACTCAGGCCCTCGACGCCCGCGCCGACCGCCCGCACCCGCCCGGACAGCTCCAACCCCGGCACATACGGCAGCGCCGGAACCCGGTACCCGATCGAACGAGCCTGCAGGTCAGCGAAATTCACTCCGACATAAGCCACCTCGATGGACACCTCGCCCGGACCCGGCTCCGGCACATCCACCTCCACTGACCGCAGCACCTCGGGCCCGCCATACTCGTCGAATCGAATCGCGCGCATACCGCCACACTCCCTCTCCGCCTGCTCACCAGACGAGTCGCCACATCATCCGAATCCGGACGCACGAGTGCAGCATCCACGACGAGCCCGCTATTCCGCCGACGGTGCCCCGGTCGCGACCGGGCTCAGCGCGGGCGGCCGGCGTTGCGGGCCGTGCCGCGGTGGGCGACGACGGTGGTGGGGTCCTCGGGCCAGGCGTGTTTGGGATAGCGGCCGCGCAGGTCGGCGCGGACCTGGAGCCAGCCGGTGCGCCAGAAGGACGGCAGGTCCGCGGTGACCGCTACCGGGCGCTGGGCCGGTGAGAGCAGGTGCAGCACAGGCGAAACGCGGCCGTCCGCCAGGCGCGGGGCCTCCGTCCAGCCGAAGATCTCCTGCACCTTGACGGCGAGAACCGGCGGATCGGCGGAGTAGTCGAGGCGGACGTTGCTGCCGGAGGGAACCTCCAGGCGTTCGGGCGCGAGTTCGTCGAACCGGGCGGCCTCGGGCCAGGGCAACAGGCGGCGCAGGGCTTGACCGGCGTCCACACGCTCCAGGTCGGCGCGGCGACGGGCAGTGGAAAGCTCAGGGGCCAGCCATGTTTCGGCGTCCGCGAGCAACGTCTCGTCGTCGACGGCGGGCCAGGGCGCCCCGATGGTGCGGTGCAGGAAGTCCAGGCGCCGCCGCACGACGCGAGCGTCGTCGGTCCACCGCAGCAGATCCAGGCCGGTGGCGCGCAGACCACGCAGCAGGGCAGCCGAGATCAGGTCCGGATCCGGGTCGGGCAGCGGCTGCTCGGACAGCACGATCGCGCCCAATCGCCGGACCCGGCGAGCCACCAGATCGCCATCGACCCAATCGACTTCGTCGGCGGTGGCGAGCAGATTGGCCGCCGCCCGGCGGGCGAGTTCCTCATCAGCCTTGGCCGCCAATCTGATTCGCCCCTCCGACTGCCCGGGATCGCGCCCGGCCACGGCGATCGCCAGCCATTCGGCATCACCCAATCCGCTCCCCGGCGGCAGGGTCACCGCGGTGCCGCCCGCCATCAGGTAGCTGGCCGACCCCGGGGCGCGGCGACGGGCGAGCCGTTCCGGATACGCCAGTGCCGCAACAAGAGCCGGATCATCACCCCGCGCACTGGGTGCGCCCCGCGCGACCCCGCGCGCCTGGGAACCTACCGATCCCGATGTGGTGGCGGTTGGCGCGGCCTGCGCACTCGGCGAAGCGTCTCCGCCGCTGTCGATGTCGTCGCCGCCCACCGCACGCGCCAAACGCTTCGCCTCCTGCTGCCAGCGGGCGGGCCGGTCGCCGCGCATCGTGCGCAGGGCCGCGACCAGATCCACGCCGGGGGCGAGTGAGTCGTCGTCGAGCAGGGCCACGACCTCGGCGGCCGCGCGGGCTCCGACCTCGGTCGCGCCGTCGAGGAGGGCGCGGGCCAGACGGGGGTGGAGGCCGACGGCTGCCATGCGGCGGCCTCGATCCGTCACCGCGCCATGGTCGTCCACGGCGTCGAGGGCGCGCAGGACCGCTCGGCCGGCGGCGAGGCCGCCCGCCGGGGGTGCGTCCCACCAGGCCAGACCCTGGCCGTCGACGGTGCCCCAGCAGGCCAGTTCCAGTGCGAGCCGGGTCAGGTCGGCGGTGCGGATCTCCGGTTCGGGGTAGGCGGGGAGGGTGGCGTGTTCGTATTCGGGCCAGCAGCGCCAGGCGTGGCCGGGGCCTTCGCGGCCGGCGCGGCCCGCTCGCTGTTCGGCGACAGCGGCCGAGACCCGGACGGTGGCCAGGCCCGACAGGCCGCGGCGATGGTCGATGCGGGGGACGCGGGCCAGGCCGGAGTCGACCACGGTGCGGACACCGGGGACGGTGAGGCTGGATTCGGCGACCGCGGTGGAGAGGACGACGCGGCGGCGGGAACCCGGGCGCAGGGCGGAATCCTGTGCGGCGGCGGGCAGTCTGCCGTGCAAGGGGACGACGTCGACCTCCGGCAGGCCGGAGAGCAGGGCGGCGGTGCGGCGGATCTCGCCCGCGCCGGGGAGGAAGACCAGCACGTCACCGGGACTGTCCGCGAGGGCCAGGCGGGTCGCGCGGGCCACCTGCTGCTCGACCCGTTCGCGGGGCAGCGGTGGCACATAATCGAATTCGACCGGATAGGTGCGGCCGTGCACCGCCAGCACGGGGGCGGACGGCACCGACTCGCCGCCCAGCAGCGACGAAAGACGGTCCGCCGCAACGGTCGCCGACGTGGCCAGCACCCGCAGGTCGGGGCGCAGACCGGCGCGGGCGTCGAGCAGCAGGGCCAGCAGCAGGTCCGCGTCGAGATGCCGTTCGTGGCATTCGTCGAGGACGACCACGTCGACTCCGGCGAGTTCGGGGTCGTTCTGCAAGCGCCGCACCAACAGTCCCGAGGTCACCACCTCGATGCGGGTGCGAGGTCCGACCTTGCGGTCGCCGCGCACCGAATACCCGGCGGTCTCACCGACCCGCTCCCCCAGCAGCGCCGCCATCCGTGCGGCGGCGGCCCGCGCGGCCAATCGCCGCGGCTCCGCCACCACCACGCGGCCGGAGGTGGCGGCGGCCAGGGCCAGCGGGACCAGCGTCGTCTTGCCGGTGCCTGGCGGGGCGACCAGGACGGCGGTGCCGTGCGCGGCCAGCGTGTCGGTGATCTCGCCGAGCGCGGCACGCACGGGGAGGTCGGGAAGCTCGGGCAGTCTCATTACCGTTCAGTCTGCCGCGTGCGCCGGATCCCGCCGCGACCACCTCACACGCGACGGATCGCGCGACCGGTTCACGGTGGTTCATCCCGCGACAAGATCGGTCTAAGGTGGTCGGGTCGATCGCGAACGAGGAGCCGCCTACCCCATGGGAATTCGATCCCGCCGCCGCTCGAGCCATGCCGAAATACCTGCGGCACTGTCGCTATCGGCCGTGGTCACGCTGGGCGCGATGCTGCTGCCCGCGACGCCCGCCGCCGCCGCGCCGCACCCGTGGGCCCCGGCTCCCGTGAACAGCTGCGGAGAAACGGGATTCGACCCGGTCAACCGGCAGGCCGACCCGAGCGGATCGACCTCGCAACCGCCCCAGACCATCAAGGTGCCGATCCCGGTGCCGCAGATCGTGACGGTCAGTCAGTACGCGCCCAAGCCCGACAACAACCGGGTCGATGTCGCGCTGCCCGCCGACCCGTGCGCGAGCCCGTGCCCGGACGTCCGCGACACCGTGGCCCCGACCCCGGCCCCGCCGGGCGGCGGCAGCGCGTCGCTGCCGCAGATCGAGGTCGCCCCCGAGCCCGAACCCATCCCGATCGTGGTGCCCGGCGGTGAACCGCCCGAACCGCAGCCCGCGCCCACCCCCGCCGTCCAGCCGTCGGAGCCCGCGCCCGCGGCCGCCGCGGTGGCCGCGCCCCAGGTCGATTCGGTGGAACTGGTCAACCAGGTGACCGGGCGCGGATCGGTCAACCGCACCGACACCCGCTGGTCGGTCGACGGCACCGACCTCGGGCTGATGTGGGAGAGCAAGCCCGGTCAGGTCGCGGTCGTATTCGGCGACACTTTCGGCAAGGGCTGGAAGCCCGGCGGCGCGGGCACCGACACGCAGGACTGGCGCAGCAACGTGATCGCCTACAGCAGCACCCGCGATCTGTCGCAGGGCCTGGTCCTCGACGACTTCGTGCAGAACACCCGCTGCCACGCCACCGAGATCCTGGACAGCCGCAAGGTCAAGAACTTCGAGACCACCACCATCCCCACCTCGGGCTTCGCCGTCGGCGACCGCCAGTACCTGACCTACATGTCGGTCAATCGCTGGTCCAAGATCCCCGGCATGTGGTGGACCAACCTCGGTGGCATCGCCTGGTCCGACGACAATGGCCGCACCTGGACCAAATCCCAATGGGCGCGCTGGGACAACCTGTTCGGCGTCGGCCGCTTCCAGGTCGCGACGATGGTGCCGCACGGCGACTACGTCTACATGTTCGGCACCCCCAACGGCCGGCTCGGCACCATCGGGCTCGCCCGGGTGCCCGCGGACCAGGTGCTCAACAAGTCCGCGTACCAGTACTGGGTCAACGACGCCTGGATCGCCGCCGACGGCGCCAACGAACTGCTCGCCACTCCCCTGATCTCCGGCACGGCCAGCGAGCTGTCGATCCACTTCGACGCCGAATCCAACCGCTGGCAGATGGTGTACCTCGATACGGTGCGCGGGCAGATCGTGCTGCGCACCGCGGCTGAGCCCCAGGGCGGGTGGACCGAGCCGGTCGCGCTGATCAATACCGAGGACTACCCGACCGCCTACGGCGGGTTCATCCACCCCTGGTCCACCGGCAAGGACCTGTATTTCACGATCTCGGCCTGGAACAGCTACAACGTCTACCTCATGCACGCGAAGCTGAAGTAGCGCGGAGCACTCTCGACGCCATCGGGCACCATGGGTGGTCGTGGAGAGGTGCGTGGAGTGGGATCGATGCGGGTGACCCGGCAGGAATGGGTGCGGCTCGGGGCGATGGCGGGAGTCATCGTGGCGCTGCACATCGTGGGATGGGTGACGCTGGTGGCGTTCGTCGCGCCGCAGCAGCTGAGCGTCGGGGACCGGACACTCGGGATCGGGGTCGGGCTGACCGCGTACACGCTGGGGTTGCGGCACGCGTTCGACGCCGATCACATCGCGGCCATCGACAACACCACGCGCAAGCTCATGGGCGAGGGGAAGCGGCCGCTCTCGGTGGGCTTCTTCTTCTCGCTGGGGCATTCGTCGGTGGTGTTCGGGCTGGCCTTGCTGCTGTCGCTCGGGGTCAAGGCGATCGCGGGACCGGTGGAGGACGACTCCTCGGCGCTGCACCGCTACACCGGGCTGATCGGCACCACGGTGTCGGGGACCTTTCTCTACCTCATCGCGATGCTGAATATCGTTGTGCTGGTCGGCATTCTGCGGGTCTTCCGCCGGATGCGGAGCGGAGATTTCGACGAGGCCGAGCTGGAAGCCCAGCTGGCGCAACGCGGTCTGGTGAATCGCCTGCTCGGGCCGATCATGAGATCGGTGACCAAGCCGTGGCAGATGTATCCGATCGGACTGCTGTTCGGCCTCGGGTTCGACACCGCCACCGAGGTCGCGCTGCTGGTGCTGGCCGGGACCAGCGCGGCGGCGGGCCTGCCCTGGTACGCCATCCTGTGCCTGCCGGTGCTGTTCGCGGCCGGGATGAGCCTGCTCGACACCATCGACGGGACCTTCATGAACTTCGCCTACGGGTGGGCGTTCGCGAATCCGGTGCGCAAGATCTACTACAACCTGACCATCACGTCCCTGTCGATCGCGGTCGCGCTCATCATCGGCACGATCGAACTGCTGGGTCTGCTGGCCGAGCAGTTCGGGTGGACCGGCGGGCCGTGGGACATCATCAGCGAACTCGACCTGAACCTGATCGGATTCCTGATCGTCGGTCTGTTCGTCCTCACCTGGGCAGCGGCCCTGCTCACCTGGCGGTACGGCCGGATCGAGGAGAAGTGGACGGCCGGATTGCAGCCTCGGGCCGAGACTCTCGACTGAGCCACTCGCGGCGTTCGATCAGGAAGTCGCGGCGAACATCTGGGCGGTCGGAGCGGCGCGAGTCCTCGACGGCGCGGCGGCCGCACGGGAGCATGACCTCGGGCTACGAAACCGCCTGGGAGCCCAGGAAATCGAGCAGCAGCTGGGTGTCGTCGCCGTAGTCGACGTGCGCTTTGGAGGCGTAGAAGTTGGCCAGGTCGACGCCCTGGCGGGTCATGTCCAGCAGGTTGTTGACGCTTTCCGGATCGCCGAGGCTGATCAGGGTGCGGGCGGCCGCGCGCAGGTCGCTGCGGATGGCGCTGGTGAACGGGCCGACCACCGAACCCGCCAGATCCAGGCCGGCGGGGGTGAGGTTCACCAGTTCGGCCGCGGCGGCCAGCGCGTTGTTGTGGGCGAGGGCATCGGCGGCGCGCCACAGACTGTCCTCGACGCGGCCCATATTGGCGGCGATGCGCACGATGTCGATCTGGGTCAGCGCGTCGGCCAGCACACTGGTCGCGGCGGTCCAACCGGTCGGGTCGACGCCGCCCGCCGCGCGGATCACCGAGGCGACCAGCGGCAGATCCACGCCGGCGGCGGCCTGGACGAGCGGGCCCAGGGCGGTATTGAGGTCCTTGGCGATCTGATGGGCGGCCGGGATGTTGCCCGCCTCGATCAGGCTCTGCAGCCCGGTGAGCTTGGTGAGGATGGCGGGAATGTTCGCCGCGGTCGCCGACCAGCCCGCGCCCACCTTGATCGCCTGCGCGAAGATCGGGCCGGGGTCGGTGCCGGGCGGGATCACGGCCGCGATGGCGTCCGGGTTGCCGACCACCACCTGGCCGAGCGCCGAAAGGAACGGGGACGCCACGGCATTGAGCGAGCAGTACAGGTCGCCGTCGGCGCACATGGTGCGCACGCGATCGGTCAGCGCCCCGAAGTCCTGGGTCCGGATGCCGGCGATGCCGTGGCCCGGCTGCGGAGTCCCCAGTGCGAGCGCGGTTCTCGGATCGCGGTGCGGATCCGACACCAGTCCGACGCCCACCACCCGGTCGGCGGGGATCGGACCCTCGCCATTGCCGATCTCGGTCGCGAAATCCCCGACGCCGTCCGCGCCCTGGCTGTATCCGGCGAGCATGACGCGAGTCTTGGCGCACAGCCCGCTCACCATCTCGCGCAATCGGGCCTCGAGGGTGCCCAGCGACTGCGCGTAGGTCAGCCCCTGGTCGAAAGCGCTTGCGGCATAGGGGGCGTAGAGGACGGTGATATCGGCCCCGAACTGCCGTTGCAGCCCGTCGCCGATCGGCCGGAGCAGGCCGACAGGGATGTTCGGATCGGCGTCGGGGTGGGTCTCCCAGGTGCCCGGCGCGAGAATCGCGGTGTAGCGGGTGCACGGCTCCGCGCCAGGCGTTTCCGCCCGCGCCGCACCGATACCCGGGGTCCCGACCGTGACGGCCGCGGCGACCAAGATCGCCGCGCACGAGGTCGCCAGCCTGCTCATCGTTCCGATTCCTCTGCCGCCGAAGGGGTCTCGTTCCTGTGCCGCGAAGGACAGATCCGCAGCATAGTCATAGCTAATTCTCGCGGCTGCGCGCCAGTTTCGCAGGATTTTCAGACACATTGTCGTTTCAGTTCGGTTGGCAATTTCCGCCATACCGAACTCGGCGGCTCGTCGCCGACGTCGACAGCGGCCCGGAAGCCGATGGTTCCGGGCGCCGCCGAACGCCATGCGGTCCAACCTCCGATCAGGCCGCTGTCTCCGGCGAACGCTTCAGCAGGTCGAGGGCGATATCGACGATCATGTCCTCCTGGCCACCGACCAGTCCGCGCTTGCCCACCTCGAGCAGGATGGTGCGGGCGTCGAGACCGTAGTCGGCGGCCGCGCGCTCGGCGTGGCGCAGGAAGCTGGAGTAGACACCCGCGTAGCCGAGGGTCAGCGTCGGGCGGTCGACGCGGACCGGCCGGTCCTGCAGCGGGCGCACGATGTCGTCGGCGGCGTCCATGAGTTTGAAGACATCGCAGCCGTGCTCCCAGCCGTGCAGATCGGCGACGGCGACGAAGGCCTCGATCGGGCAATTGCCCGCGCCCGCACCCTGACCCGCCAGGGAGGCGTCCACCCGGTAGACGCCGTTCTCCACGGCCACCACGCTGTTGGCGACCGACAGCGACAGGTTCTCGTGGGCGTGGATGCCGATCTGGGTGTCCGCGTCGAGCACCTCACGGTAGGCGCGGACCCGGTCGCGGACGTCGTTCATGGTCAGGCGCCCGCCCGAGTCCGTGACGTAAACGCACTGCGCGCCATAGGATTCCATGAGCTTGGCCTGCTGCGCCAGCTTCTCCGCGGAGGTCATGTGGCTCATCATCAGGAAGCCCGAGACGTCCATGCCGAGTTCGCGCGCCTTGGCGATGTGCTGGGCGGAGACGTCGGCCTCGGTGCAGTGCGTGGCGATCCGAATCGACCGCACGCCCAGCTCGTTCGCGCGCTCCAGCTCGGCGATGGTGCCGATGCCGGGCAGCAGCAGCGTGGTGAGCTTCGCGTTCCGCACCACGCCCGCCGCCGCCTCCAGCCACTCCCAGTCGGTATGGGAGCCGGGACCGTAGTTGAGCGAACCGCCGGCCAGGCCGTCGCCGTGCGCGACCTCGATGGCGTCCACCCCTGCCTCGTCGAGCGCCCGCGCGATGCGGGCCACGTCGGCGGGATCCATCCGGTGGCGCACGGCGTGCATGCCGTCGCGCAGGGTGACGTCCTGAACGTAGATCCTGGTGGACATTTCACGCCTCCGAAGGGGTTGCGGCGCGGGCAGCGAGCATGCGGCGCGCGATGGACTCGGCGGTGCGCTGCGCGGCCGAGGTCATGATGTCGAGATTGCCCGCGTACGAGGGCAGGTAGTCCGCCGCGCCCTCGACCTCGAGGAACACGGTGACCTTCGTCGCGGCCGCGCCCACGCCCTCGGGGAGCAGGGTGTGAACCGGCTCGTCGGCGGCGATCGGCGTGAACTGCACCTCCTGCTTGAGGCGATAGCCGGGCACGTATTCGGCGACCCGGTCGGCCATTTCCTTGACCGAACCGCGGATCGCGTCGTGGTCGGCGGCACCGACCAGCGCGAGCACGGTGTCACGCATCAGCATCGGCGGCTCGGCCGGGTTGAGGATGATGATGGCCTTGCCGCGCGCCGCGCCCCCCACCTTCTCGATGGCGTGCGAGGTGGTCTCGGTGAACTCGTCGATGTTCGCGCGAGTGCCGGGGCCGGCCGACTCGGAGGAGATGGACGCGACGATCTCGGCGTACAGCACCGGGGTAACGGCATTGATCGCGGCGACCATCGGGATGGTGGCCTGCCCGCCGCAGGTGACCATATTGAGGTTGTCGATGTCCTCGTCGAGATGCTCCTCGAGATTGACCGGCGGCACCACGAACGGCCCGATAGCGGCCGGAGTGAGGTCGATGACCTTCTTGCCGAACGGCTTCAGGCGCTCGGCGTTCACCAGGTGCGCCTTGGCCGACGTCGCGTCCAGCACGATGTCGATCGCGTCGAAGCCGTCGAGGGCGAGCAGGCCCTCGATGCCCTCGGCGGTGGTGGGCACACCCAGGCGGTCCGCGCGGGCCAGGCCGTCGGAGGCCGGATCGATGCCGACCATCGCGCCCATCTCGAGCACGTCGGACTTGTTGATGATCTTGAACATCAGGTCGGTGCCGATATTGCCGGATCCGATGATCGCGACCCGAATCCGCCGCGGCTCAGCGTTGTTCGTCATGGTGTGAACTTCCTACTCGGAGAAGACCGCGGTCACGGAGCCGAGCGTGGACAGCTCGGCGCGGATGGTCACGCCGGGCGCGGCAGAGACCATGGGGCCCAGGGCGCCCGACAGGATCACCTGACCGGCGCGCAGCGGCCGCCCGTACTCCCGGGTGGTGCGCGCCAGCCACTGCAGCGCGATCAGCGGATCACCCAGGCACGCGACACCGTTGCCCTCGGAGACCAGTTCGTCGTCGGCGTACATCTTCATCACGACGTCCTTGGGCTCGACCTCGTCGAGGGTGAGCCAGGTGCCGCCGAGCACATACAGCCCGGAGGACGCGTTGTCGGCGACGGTGTCGGTGATACCGATCCGCCAGTCGGCGACCCGACTGTCGACCAGCTCGAGCGCGGCCGCCGCACCGGAGACCGCGGCCCGGATCTGATCCAGCTCCAGGTCGCCCTCGGCCAGATCCGCGCCCAGCCGGAAGGCGATCTCGGCCTCGGCCTTCGGTTGCAGCATGCGCTCGCTCGGCACCTCCGGCAGCGCGGTGACGTCCATATCGTCGAAAAGCACCCCGAAGTCCGGCTGGTCGACGCCGAGCTGGTTCTGCACCGCCGCGGAGGTCAGGCCGATCTTGCGGCCGACGATGGTCGCGCCGTCGGCGAGCCGCCATTCGGTCAGCTGCTGCTGCACCCGGTAGGCCACGCCGATGTCGGAGCCGCCGATCAGGTCCTTGACCGGCGCGACCGGCGTCCCGGTCCGGGCCGCGTCCGCCAGCCGCCGGGCGGCCTCGGTGATCGCGGCGTCGGAGATCGTCGATTCGAGTGATGGCATCGCTGTCCTTGTCCTGTGTCGTCCTTGATGAACAAGGTGCGGGATTCCGCTCCCACCGGCGAGGATCTAGTTTCGCTGAGCGGAACTACACAGGTCAGATGTGGTTCTCGCGCAGGTTCTCGCGGCGGGCGAGCGTGGCCGCGATGCCCGCGGCGGCGGCGCGCAGCTGGATCGTGTGGGCCTCGGGCCGGAATCGGGTGGCCGGTCCGGCCAGGCTGACGGCCGCGACCGGCCGATCATCGGCATCCAGGATCGGCGAGGCCACGCAGACGAGCCCGACCGCTGATTCCTCGTATTCGAAGGCGACCCCGGTCTCCACGATCCGGTCCAGCTGCCGCGCGAGCAGTCCGGGAGTCGTGATGGTCCGCGGGGTGCGGCGCGGCAGCGGCGCGGCGAGCGCTCGCGCCTTCAGCCCGCCGGGGGCATGGGCGAGCATCGCCTTGCCGATCGCGGTGCAGTACAACGGCATTCGGCCGCCGATCCGGGAGGGCGACTCGGCCTGCCGATGCCCGCCGATCTTGGCGACATACACCACCTCGTCCCCTTCGAGCACACCCAAGTGCACGATCTCGTGGGTGCGCTCGTAGAGATCCTGCAGGAACGGGATGGACACCTCGATGAGCCCGCGCTCCACCGTGGCGCGCATGCCCAGCTCGAACAGGTGCCGCCCGAGCCGGTAACCCGATTCGGACCGATCGATGAGCCGGATCGCGACGAGTTCGGCGAGCAGCCGATGCATGGTGGTCTTGTGCAGTCCGGTGCGGCGGACCAGTTCGCTGAACGACACCCAGTGGTCATCCCCGGTGAACGCGTCCAGCACCGAGACCGCCTTGCCGAGCACACTATTGGGCACCGCGGGCGGATCCGGTTCGGGCACGGCGGGTCTCACGGCTGCGGCCACAACGCCCCCGATCGAGCCTCCCGCGGTCCGGCGTGCGGGTCCAGGCCGCCCGCCGCGGTCCACTCCAGATTGTCGATGAGGGCGCGAGCCGAGGGGCCGAGGGCGCGGCCGGCGGCGATGGTGATGCCGACACTGTGACCGATCAGGCTCGGCAGCACCGCCACGAAGTCGGTTTCGAGCAGGAGTTGCCGCACGGTCAGGAAGGACGTGGCCTCGATGCGGTCGTGACGCAGCGTCAGCCTGCCGTCCGGCAGCTTCGGGTGGTCCATCGCGCTCTCCCGTCCGCCATGCCCGTTCAGGCATACTAATCCGGCGAATCCACGGCAACCGGACATGATCCGGAACAAGAAGGCCGCGACTGTCCGGGAACACTTGGCCGATATTGCCGAATCCGTTGCCGATCCAACGAAAAACGGCCCCGGAACCACTGGTTCCGGGGCCGCTTCGCTAGTAGCGGGGACAGGATTTGAACCTGCGACCTCTGGGTTATGAGCCCAGCGAGCTACCGAGCTGCTCCACCCCGCGTCGGTGTGGACAACAGTACACAGGGTGCGTCGCGGGATGCAAAAGGGCTGGTTGGGGCGGCTTTTGGCGGGTCAGGAATCTCCGGGGCCGCAGGCGATTCCGTCCTTGTTGCGGTCGAGGTTGTGGCGGTCGCGTTTGCCGGTGACCGGGAGGGAGGACAGGCCGTGGTCGCGGAGCCAGGCGCAGCGGTCGTGGGTGCGGGGCGGGAAGTTCCACGGAACGCATTGGCCCGGTGTGCCGTAGGCGTGGTCACAGCCGTCGATGGCCTCGCTCACGGCGGCCTTGTCGGTGGGTGGGGCGGGCCGCTGTGCGGGGGCGGCCGGGTGCTGGGCGAATTCGTTGACGTGGGGGGCGGGGACCGGCGGCTGGGTCGGGGCCGGTTCGGCCACCGAGCTGGGCAGGGCGGCGTCACCGCCGATGCAGACGGCGGCGGCGAACAGAACTGCGGTAAGGGTTTTCGCGTATCTCATGGCCTTCCCTCTCACCCCACGTGTACCCATTGCGCTACCGAGGGCACGCCGGCGGCGTTGGCGACGAAGAGCATGTACCAGCCCGGCGGGGCGAGATTCGGGTTGGTGGTGAGATTGACCTTGGTGCCGGTGGCGTCGACGGTCAGCGGCAGGTCGATGTAGCGCTGGTTCGGGTCGGAGGAATGGGTGACCGCGGCGGGGCGGATCAGCGACGCCTTCGTGATCGAGCCGTTCACCGTGATCGGCTGAGCGCTGCCGTAGGACCAGTTCACATTGCCCACGGCGGTGATCACCGGCCGGGCGCCGCCCTGGAACAGGTACGGCGGCGAGTAGATGGAGATCCGCTTGTCGAAGGTGCCGTTGCCCGGATTGTCCCCGACCGCCATCACCCGGCCGTCGGGGAGCAGGAACGCCGACGAGTGATACGTGCGCGGCACCGGATCGGTGGCCATGCCGGGCGTGAAGGCGTTGGTCGCCGGATCGAACATCGACGCCTCGTACACCGGATCGGCCCGATTGTGCAGTCCGCCGCCGGTTTCGAAGACCTTGCCGTCGGGCAGCAGCACCGCGGAGACGTACATCTTGGGCGTCGGAAGTCCCGGGCCCGCTTGATAACTCGGGGAAGCGGCCTTGAGGTCGATGATGTCGGTCAGCGCGTTGGCGTCGACATTGGTGACGATATTGCCGCCACCGAAGGTAGCCACCCGCTGATCCTGCGCGGGCGGCAACAACACGCTCATGGACTGGTCGCGTTCATCCTTGTTGCGCAACCCCGGGATATCGGTGACGGTGCCGGCCGGATAGTCGTAGAGCGATGCCCCGGTGCCCGACAACCCGTTCCCGAAAACATGACTGCCGGTATAGAACAGGCGGCCGTCCTGCAACAGCACCATCGACGGATACAGCCCCCAGAACCGCCAGGTCTGCGGGATCTCCCCCATACCCAGCCAGCGTTGCTGCGCGGCCGAGAAGTACTCGGTGGACACCGTGCCGCTGGAGTCCTCGCCGAGACCGCCCAGCGAGAGCACGTCACCGTTGCCCAGCACCGTGGCCGACGGATACCAGTGCCCGGCGTTCATATCGTTGAGCCGGTGATAGCTGTTGTCGGCCGGGTCGAACACGTAGGCGTCCTTCAGACCCTCGTAACCGTGACTGCCGTCTGCGGCCGGGTAGTCCTTGTTGCCACCCATGACCAGCAGCCGCCCGTCCGGCAACTGCACGTGCCCGGCGCAGAAGGCGTCGAACGGCGTTGTGACGTCGGTGAATTGGCCGGTCGCCGGATCGTAGACCGCGGTCTTGAAGGTGCCGGCGGCGAACGCGGTGGGGTCGTTGCCCGAGCCGGCGATCAACAGCACCTTGCCGCCGGGCAGGACGGCCGCGTGAATGCCGCGGACGGTCGCCTCGAACGCGAGCACCTCCCAGGAGCCCTTGGTGCACGCGGCGCCGGCGGTACAGGCCGGCGGCGGTGTGGACGGGGTGGCATCGGACATGCCGTAGTCGTCGGTGACCAGCGTTCCGACACCGTAAATCGTTATCCCCCAGGTGATTCGGTCGGTGTTGGCGGGCACGGCGGGAGTGCGGACGCTCGCGCTCTGGAAGGTGTCGGTCACGGGCAGCGTGGACAGATCGGTCCAGTACTGCCACCCGGCGGTGACATCGTGGCGGAACACCGTCACGACGGTGTTGGGGGTACTGGTCTTGTACCACACCGACAGGTCGTATTGATGGCCCGCGGTGACCTGGGGCGCGCACTGGGCGTTCTCCAGCACCAGCGTCTTGCGATCGCCGCTGGCGATCCGGGTCACGTTGATGGACACCGCTTTCGAGCCGCTGTGCGCCTGATCGGTGACGGTGAAGGTGTAATCGTTGTCACCCCAGCCGGATTTCTCCCAGCAGCTGGGAAAACCATTGGCGTCCAACGTCTCCATACCGGCGTTGAGCATGAGATTGTCGGCTTGGGCCGATGGCGCGGAGGCGACGACGGTCACCAGCAGCGCCACTGCCAGTACCCAGCGGATGACGCTACCCGGGCGAATGCGGCTCATCGGCGATCCTTCTCTACACGGCGAATCTCGATTCGGCCCTCGTCACGGCCGAATGTCGCTGCTATCTCCGAATGGTCGAGCACATCGGCCGTATTCGGCAGGGAGGCGAGGTTGCCGCGCACCGTGGGTGTGGACACGATCCAGTCCACATCCCGCCAGCCGTTGGGCAGCCGGACCCCCGGGTCGAGGTCGAGCTTGTAGAACCAGATCGCACCGAGGCCGGGGGTGAACCCGAGTCGGACCATATCCAGCCACAGCACATCGTCGACCACGATGACCTGCCGCTCCGGATTCGGGACATGCTCGCGCACCCACACCAGCGCCGCGGCGTACTCGTCATTGACATGCGAGGTGGTGGCGCGGTGCAGCCCGTCCTGCCAGCGCGGTGCGACCACCGACACCGCCACCAGGACGCACACCGCCGCGACCGCCCACCGCAGCCACCACACCGGAGACGGCACGGCGACCGCGCGCACCAGCTCGCGACCGCCGCGCCCGGACCGGCGCCGGCGCTCGGCGACATCGGATACCGCCCCGGCCAACAGCCTTCGCGACCCGGCATCGACCAGTCCGGCCACCGCGAGCGCGAAGAACGGCAGCGCCTGAATCACATACATCGCGGGCAGATAGCCGCCGGGCCGCAAGGCCATCACCACCAGCAGCGCTCCGGCCAGCGCCGGAGCCCGCAGGCGCGGCACCGCGAGCGCGGCCACCACCGCGATCACACCCGCCACCGGCAGCACCCGGTCGTAGAACAACCAGGAGCGCACCACTTCTCCGGACGCGCTGCCCGTCTGCCACATCGCGCCGGAACCGGTCCGCTGATGCAGCTGGAACAGCACCCCGTCGATCAGCGACACGTGCCCGACGCCGGGCAGCAACTCCACCTTGAGCAGCGCGTACAGCGGATACACACACCCGGTCAGCACCAGACCGGTCAGCATCCCGGCCGCGGAGAACTTTCGCGTGATGGGGTGCGCGGACTGCCACAGCGCGAAGCCCAACGCCGGCAGCACCACCAGCATGGTCTCCTTGGACAGGATCGCCACCGCGGCGCAGATTCCCGCCCCGACGTGGTGCCACAGATGCTTTCGCGGCGACAGCACCAGGGCGAACGCGGCCAGCATCCACGCGACGGCGACATTGTCCAGATAGAGCTGCCGGTGCAGCGTCACCGACAGCGGGGACAAGGCGAACAGCAGCACCGCCAGGGCCGCGGTCCAGGTGGCGAAGCGCAGCCGGCGCGCCACCACGTAGAGCAGCACCACAGTGATCAACGCGAAGATGACCATCACGATCCGCCCGGTGGCGACCGCGAGCTGGTCGGGCGCAAAGGTTTCCGGCAGCCAGGACAGCAAGGCCATCTGGATCCACCCGCCCGGCGGATGGTCGTACCAGTAGGTGTAGTGCGTCAGGCCCGCGCCGGAGCGGACCGCCCAGGCTTGCGCGAGGTAGGTGCCCTCGTCGTCGCTGAGGCTCGGATAGTTGGTGATGTTCCAGCCGTCCACCGTGGCGACGATGATCAACAGGCCCGCGAGTACCCACCGGTCGGCCGGAAAACGCAGGCGCGCACCGTGACTCGGCGTCGGCTGCGCGGCCGGGGTGGAGTCTTTGACCAGCGTGAGCGTCATGCCGTGGCCCGCACTTTCCGCACGGGCTCGAGGTGGGCGCCCACATGCTGGGTCAGTTCCCAGTCATTGCGACCGGTGTACTCGCGCCAGACCGCCCGGGTCGCCGCCGCCGTCAGCATCGCCATGTAGAACGGCGTCCCGACCACCAATTTCAGGTAATGCGACCACTTGATGCGAAGCCCGTACTGCTTGCCGAAATCCTGCAGGCCGACGATCTCGAACGCCACGGTGGCCAGCGCCGGAATGATCGGCAGGAAGGTCAGCAACGCCACCCCGACCGGTGCGCGCACCGCCAGGGCGATCGCGAGCCCGATCGCGGTGGCAACGCCCGAGAACGCCTGCAGGAACGGGCTCGCCAAGGTGTAGCGGGCGAGGGCGCGCTGACTCGCCGTCGGTAGGCGACGCCAGTCGCGTTTCCGGTACACCTGCATGAAGCCCTGATTCCAGCGCGTGCGCTGCTTGAACAGCGCGTACAACGAGCCGGGCGTCTCCTCCCGGGTCACCAGCGGCGCGTCGTAGGCAACGACGACCTTCGCGCCGCGGGTGGACAGCCGGGCACCCAGATCGCAGTCCTCGGCCAGGCAGTTCTCATCCCACCCGTCGACCTCCCGAAGCCGTTCGGTGCGGACGAAGACGGTGTTGCCACCCAGGGGAATGAAGCCGTGCCGCGCCTGCAGGTGCAGCCGACTGCGGAACCAGAAGAAGTACTCCAGGCAGTTGCGCAGCGAGTACCAGTTGGAGTGGAAGTTGATCAGTTGCACACCACCCTGGACCACATCGGCGGCCGTGGACCGGAACGCGTGATCGACATGCGAGAGCAGGGCCGGATGCACCTGGTCCTCGGCATCGAAGACCCCAACCACATCGCCGCGGCAGTAGGCGAGACCGGTATTGAGGGCCTTCGGTTTGTTCTTCACCGCATGGCTGTCCACGACCACCGTGACACGGTCGTTCGCCGACTCGACACGCCGCGCCACGGCCGTCGTCGCGGGATCGTCATGCCCCACCACGACGACGATCTCGAAAGCGTCGTAATCGGATTCGAGCAGGCGCTCCAGGGTGAAAGCCAGCACCGCGTCCTCATGGCGGGCCGGCACCAATAGCGAGAACGACAGTCCGGTTTCACCATCCGGAGCACGAAAACTTGTAGCCTCCAACGTTTCCGGTGTGCGCCAGGCATGGAGCATCCACCAGAGCGTTGCGGTCGCATTGGCGAACAGAGCGATTGAGAGCAGCGCGAGCGCCGAGTCGAGCAGCACTAGATTCTCCCCAGAAAAATGCCGACCAGTAGGGGTTTCGATGCCACCCTGCACAACCCCGACTGTGTAAGCGGAGCACCACGAGACGGCGTTACACCCCCGGTGCGCCCTTGCTCCGAAAATGAGTGTAGTGGCCGAAACCGTCTGTCGCAGCACAAGATCCGACCGAAGAAGACCTAACTGTCGGTATGCAATCAGAGCGAATCTTCAGAACGAACGACGAGTGCGAACCAAACGAAAAGAGGTCCCGGAACCAGTGATTCCGGGATCACCCCCGGTTCTAGCCGGTTCGAGGTGCCGATGGCCATCCGGGACTCATTCGGCGAGGATCTCCGCGGCAGCGCGACGGCCGGACCGCACGGCGCCATCCATATACCCGTTCCAGATATCCGAGGTTTCCGCCCCCGCCCAGTGGATACGACCCACGGGTGCCACCAATGCACGGCCATAGTGGGTCCAGGCACCCGCCGCGAGTCGGCCGCCGTAGCAGCCGCGAGTGAACTCCTCAGCGTTCCAATCCTTTTCGATGAAGTCGAACGGGTTCGCGGCCTGCGGGCCGAAGTACTTCACCAAGGCGGACAGCACCAGTTCGCGGCGTTCCGGCGCACTCGACGTGGAGGCCGTGCGGGCGTGCGCTCCTTCGAGGAAACCGACCAGCACCCCGCAGGAAGCGTCCTGCGGAGAGTTGTCGAAGACGACGTTGAACGCGTCGTCCATGCTGAGGACGAAACCGCTCAGGCCCTCGGCACGCCAGAACGGTGTGTCGTAGCCGATCTGGAACTTGATCACCGAACCGGCCGGCATCTGCTGAGTCAGGCTGTCCCGCAACGCCGGAAGCGCCGGCACGTAACGGATCCGACCGGCCAGGGTCGGCGGAACAGCGACGATCACCCGCGCCGCCCGTACGCTGCCGCCCTCGTAGTCGACGACCACCCCGTGCTCATCCTGACGAATGGTGCGCACGACACAGCCCAACCGGACCATGGCACCCAACTCGGCCGCCATCAGCTCCGAGATCCGATGGGTGCCGCCCGCCACCCGAGATTCCTGCGCGCCGCCGGTGGTGGCCACGAGTGTTTCGAGGCTGGTTCCGGACTTGATGTAGAACAGGAAGTGGAGCAGCGACAGCTCCGGGGACTCGGCGGAGAACAGGGCCGGCACCAGCAGCCGGAAGAACGCCCGCGCCACCTCGTCGGAAGTGTTCGACACCAGCCAGCCGTCCAGCGTCTGCCGATCCAGCTCTTCCGCTCCCTCGGTGTCCCAGGGCGCCTCGGTTGTCACGGTGGTCGCCAGCGTCTCCAGTTCCGCCCATAGCCGGCCGACCTCCACGGCGGAATCGGGTCGCAGCCCGAAGGACTCGTCGGCGTATCGGATGAGCTCGCCGTCCAGAACCGTCATGGCCGACCCGTCATCGTAGGACGGAAAGGTCTCCAGCCCGAGTTCGGCGATCAGCTCCATGACCGCGTCCTGTGTGGGCCCCACCCACTGTCCGCCCAGTTCGACAGCGACTCCGTTGCTCAGTTCGCCGCCCAGGGTTCGACCACCCACTCGGTCCCGCGCTTCCAGGACGGTGACCGTGCGGCCGGCCTCGGCGAGCGCACGCGCAGCGGTGAGACCGGCCAATCCTGCGCCGACCACGATGACGTCCACGTCCGACATGGATACTCCCTAAATTCAGTCGCTTGTATGACTTTGTGAGACGAAGCTACGACGAACCACTGGGCCGCCGCAAGGAAAGCCGTGTAAATTTCTGTCGATCGAATGAGGCATCCGTGTTAGCGGAGACTGCCGACCGGTCATCACATCGATAAACATGCAGTTAGAGCCGATAGTTCGGTTCCCCTAATACCCCGAAACGCGGAACTTTCTCCAACTCCGGTCGAGTGAACCGATTTCTTCAAACGCCTCGCCGGCCCCGGTCACCTGACCCACAGTCCTGCTCAGCTAAATCAGTCAGGTGACTGATTTTCCGTTCGAACCCGGCACCCGCCGGCGGTCGATCCGCCCACGGATCGACACGGGCAGTCGGACTTACCGGTTGTCCATGCCACCCAGACGACCGGCGATGATCTCGTGGGCGTCGGCGACGATCGAGTCGATGATCTGGCGGCAGGTCAGGATGTCGTCGATCAGGCCCTGCGATTGGCCGGCCCACCACAGCCCGCCGTCCATGTCACCTCCGGCAAGGACCTCGGCGCGTCCGCGCTGCCCTGAAGCGAGATGGGCGATGTCGGCGAAGGTCGCTCCCGGCTGGCCCGAGCGGGCCACGATCTCTTCGGAGATGCGATTGCGCGCGACGCGGGCGGTGTTGCGGAACTCCCGGAACACCAGCTGTGTCGCGCGTTCGTCATTGGCGACGATCTGCTTCTTGACGTTGATGTGCACGGGCGCTTCGTGACTGGCGACGAACCGGGTTCCCATATTGATGGCATCGGCGCCCAAGGCGAGGGCGGCGACGAGCCCCGCACCATCGGCGAAACCGCCGGAGGCCACGATCGGGATGCTCAGGGCACGTGCGGCGGCGCGGATCAGGACCAACCCGGAGACATCGTCCTCACCGGGATGGCCGGCGCATTCGAACCCGTCGATACTGACGGCGTCGACTCCGAGTTCCTGCGCCTTGAGGGCGTGCCGCACGCTGACCGCCTTGTGAATCACCTTGATACCGGCGGATTTCAACGCGGGCAGATACGGGGCTGGGTTGTTTCCCGCGGTCTCCACCACCGGCACGCCCGCGTCGACGATGACCGCGCAGTACTCGTCGTAGGGCACGGGGGTGATGGTGGGGAGCAGAGTGAGATTGACCCCGAAAGGCCGATCGGTCAGCTCCCGGCATCGCCCGATCTCGACGGCCAGATCCTGCGGTGTGGGCTGGGTCAGTGCGGTCAGGAATCCGAGCGCACCGGCCTCCGCGACCGGGCCGATGAGTTGTGCGGTGCCGACCGCGGTCATCCCTCCGCACACGATGGGCTGCTCCACACCGAAACGCTGCGTGAATGCGGTATTCAATCTCGTCACTGTCCCAGATCCCGTCCGATGAGTTCTTTCCTGATTTCGTTGGATCCGGCCCGGATTGCCGGGTCCGACCCGCCCGAGGGTTCGGTCATGGCGATCGCGGCCACCATCACCCGCGGAGTGCGGAGGCGAATATCGCTGGCAGCTTCGCCCATCCGGGCCGGGCAGCGAACTCGGCGAGCCTGCGGCCGGTGGTGGCCGCGGTGCGGTTGGTCACGAACCAGGGCGGCCGGGGGGAAAGGGTGAATTCTCCGGTGACGATCGACCGCGGGAACGGCCGGAACGGGCCGTGCACGACGGTTCGTTCGCTGCGGTCGAGCAGCACACCGTTGTGCACCACACCGATGCCGCTCTGCGCGTCACGGATCGTGTGGCCGGGAAAAGCGCCCCAGGTGGCTCGGGAGGTGAGGTAGCCGACGCCGGTCCACGCGTTGATCGCGACCGTGCCGTAGCGGAGGGCGGCGACCGCATCGGTGAATCCGGCACCGAGCCGCCGGACGGTGCGCGGGTGGATGACGATATTGGCGCCGAGGGTGCCCGAGAGCCTGGTGTTGGCGAATTCGACTGCGTTGCCGAGGAATTGGTTGTCGTGTCCAGGAAGGTAGACGATGGCCAGCACCGGGCCGAAGTACTCCTCGGTGAATGCGACATCGTCGGGCGCGAGGTTGTCCAGCAGGATCCTGCCCGTTTCGGCGATGAGTTCGAAACCGGGGTGGCTGGTGATCGCGTCGGCGCATCGATCGTCGCTGCCCGGGTAGTAGGCGGGCCGACCCGGGGCGTTCGCGAGGGCCTTGCGCAGCGCGTCGGCGAAGGCTTCCTTCTGCTCCCAGTCGCCGCTGATCACCAGCACCTGGGAGGCGACACAGTTGTAGCCGTTGTTGTGTAGCTTCTGCGTGGCTATGTGTTCGGCCTGGTAGGCGAGATCTCGCGCCGACCACTTCCCGGGGACCACGATCGTCGGGGAGACTCCGCCGAGTTCGCTCGTGATCGGTTTGCTCAACAGCGGGTCACCATGCTGCCTGCGCGCTTGCCCCGCCGCGCCGGTGCCGAACACGATCGCGTCATGGGATTTCACGCTGCCGGTGATGTGGACGTGCCCGATTCCGGGATGGGCGACCGCGGCCTGGCCGACCTCCGCCCCGCCGGTGACAATGGCGACCAGCCCGAGTTCGATGAACCGGGCGAAGATCTTCTCGAACACCGGCAGCAGCGGATCGGTGATCGGATTCAGCTTGAGCAGGACAACCCGATTGTGGGCGAACAACTCGTACAAGGTGTCCAGCGGCGCGATCGAGAAGATGTTCCCCGCACCGAGAACGACTCCGACACCCCGGGTTTCGGTCGGCTCCCGCTGCGCCAAGCCGGCCGTGTCGCGCAGTTCCGCGACCGAGGTTCCCGGCATCGACCAGACCTCGGCGGTGAAGCCGCTGAGCAGCAGACGGTCGAATATGTTGTGCGGCAGGACCTGTACCGCCAGTCGGTCGCCCGGGGCGCGCGACACCCGGAACCCTTCGAGGGGGCTTCGTCCCTCGTCCAGCGCGGCCAATGTTTCCGACAGCGCGGCGATGCTACTGAGCATCGCGTAGGGTCCGCTGATCCATTCCTCACCGACCAGCGCGGAATCGGCCGGGAGCCGTTTGATGCGGCAGGCGATGTCGACCCACTCCTGGGCGTGGCGCAGCGTCGCCTGTGCCAGCGTGCTCAGCAGATCGCGGCGATCCCGCAATGGCAGTGCCGCCCAGAGCTTTTCGCCATGCCGTAGGCGGTCGACGGCGAAATCCAGCGGCGGGACCTCGACGCCGTCGGTTGATGTGGTCACGATTCTCCTTCGTCGGTCCAGGCAGGCGCGGACTTCGGCAACGACGCGGTGTCCCGATCGCACGGCGTCAACCTGATCGTTCCGAACATCGGAGGTTTCAACCCGCTGTCGGCCATGGTCGGCCTCCCAAAAGTCAGTCGGTTGTATGACTGTAAGGTAGGTCACGACATGGTGGCTCGCAAGAGCTGTGCCAAAATTCGTCCGCGGCGAAGGCGAGGAGATTCGGTGGTTTACGTCAAGGTATCCGAGCGCGAGGAGCAGATCATCGCGGCGGCCGTGCGGGTGCTCAGCGACGTGGGCGTGCCCGCCACCACACTGCGGGCGGTGGCCGCCGAAGCCGGCGTTCCACTCGGGACGCTGCAATATGTGTTCTCGTCCAAGGAGCAGCTGCTTCGCGCGGTCATCACCACCGTGATCCGAGACATCTCCGAGACACTGCGGGCGCAACTCGAACTCGATCGAGGCGTGGAACATGCCCTGCGTCAAGGCGTGAGCAGCTTCTGGGAGAAGCTCGTCGCCAATCACGTCGGACTGCAGATCATGCAGTACGAGCTGATGACATATTCGCTGCGCAACGAAGCCGGCGAGTTGGCGCAGTTGCAGTATGAGAGCTACAGCGCCGTCGTCACCGAGTTCTTCGAACAGGCCGCCCGGACGTCCGGTGAGCGGTGCGCGGTCGGCTTCGACACTCTCGGACGTCTCGCGCTCGCCCAGATCGACGGGCTGATCCTGCAGTACATCGCCAAGCCCGACGCCGCGCGCGCCCGGCGCGACCTGCAGCAGGCGTTGGACATGCTGGTGATCTTCGCCGATCCCCAGCCCGTGGCCCGCCGCGCGGGACGGCGCGCCATCGCGGCCGACACCGAGTAGCCGATTCCGCAATCTCCGCTTCACCAGCTGTTGCGTGCCGGGTCACCTCGTCTTACCATCATTCATACGGTTGACCGACTTAGTGTGCGTTTCAGGCCAAAGGTCTCGCGGGTCGGACCGATGAATAATCCATCCACTGGAGCGTGCTCAGATGACCCAGCCTCAACCCATCGACCCGCCCGACTGTCCGGCGGAACAGCCACCAGCGGGCGCGGTCGCCGTGATCGGGGCCGGCATGGCCGGGCTCATCGCCGCTCGCGAGCTGCACCGGCGCGGAATCGATGTCATCGTGCTCGAATCCGCCGCACGGCCCGGCGGGCGGATGCTGGCCGAGACCACGGTGCTCGGCTCGCGAGTCGATCTGGGCGGCCAATGGATCGGCCATGGCCATCACCGATTCATCGCGTTGGCCGCCGAACTCGGCACCGAGGTCTACGCCATGCACACCCCGAAGCAGCCTTCGATGGTCGAAGGCGATGCCACGCTCCGAACGTGGGGCCGGGATGCGTTGGCCGCCAATACCGTTCTGCTCGTATGGGAGATCGTGGCACGGCTCGGGGCCCCCAAGTCGTGGAGAACCCGCAGTGTGCGGTCGTGGCTGCGCCGAGTGCCGAACCGCCGGGCGCGACGACTGCTGGAAATTCTGGTATCGGTCACCAGCACCGCCGACCTCGACCAGTACTCGATACATGCCTTTCTCGAGACGGTCCGCTACCAAGGCGGGCTCACCGCAATGCTTTCCACCGCCGGCGGGGCACAGGAAAGCATGCTCACCGAGGCGGCGGGCACGCTTGTCGAACGCTTGGCCGCCGAACTGGGCGAAAAGATCGTGTTCGACAGTGCCGTCACCGCGCTGCACCGTGACGAGACCGGCGTGACCGTCCGCTCGACATCCGGTACCTACCGCGCCAGTAAGGTGATCGTGACCGTCCCGCCGCCGATGGCGGCCCGGATCGCGCATCATCCACCACTTCCCGCCGACCGAATTCGGTTGCAGGACAACACCCGTATGGGGTCGGTGTACAAGGCGATCGCGGTCTTCGACCGACCATTCTGGCGCGAACACCGTGACGCGGAAATGATCGTGCTCACCGAACCCGGAATGGCGATCTTCGACACCTCCCCACCGGCGGGCCCAGGACACCTGTGCGTACTCGTCGCCGGGCCCGAAGCACGCGCCCTGGACGAACTCACCCCCGGCGCGCGCCGCTCGAAGATCCTGGAACCCATTGCCGCACAGCTGGGTTCGGAGATCCTGGAGCCTCGAGGCTGGCATGAGAAGGCATGGCACCGAGACCCGCACACCGGCGGCGGCTACTCGGCACTACCGAATATCGGAAGCGAGGAAGGCTATTTCCCGACCTCCGCCGAACCGACCGGGCACATCCACTGGGCCGGCACCGAAACCGCCCGCGAACACGCCGGCTATATCGAAGGCGCCATCGAATCCGGCGAGCGCGCGGCACACGAGGTCATCGCCGCCCTGGCCGACGGGAGGAGCATCCGGTGAAATCACCCCAGAACAATGCCGCGCCCCTGCACCGACCGCCGGACGCATCGGCATTCGCCGCCGATATCGAGCGAATCACCAATGGAGGTCTCCTCGACGAACTGCTCGCCCTGTTCGCCCCCGACGCGGTCGCCGACTGGATCATGGACGGCGCCCACGATCAGCACCGAGGCATCGCAGCGATCCGGACCGCGGCGACCGAACTGGTCGCCGTCGGCAACGCCTTGGGCCTGCACGTCCGCAAAACCGTCCAGTGCGCCGACCAGAACACCATCGCGCTGACCTGGACCGGCGGATTCGGCAGGGGCGACCGCCAATTCGGCACCGAGATCTGGACATTCCGCGACGGGTTGGTCGTGCACCAACAGATGTATTCCTACTTCGACGTCCGGCCGAGCACATCACCACTCGCCAGCGCCAGGCTCCTGACAGTAGCCCCGAAAGTCGTTGCCGCCCTGGCGAAATACCGTTGGCGATCCAACACCCTGATTCGCCGCCGACAGTAACCCGCGCCGCTCACGAACCCAGGCAGTGAGTCACTGGGAGGCGGCGGTCAGTCAGGGGCCAGCGGTAGCGATCACGCCTAATTCCGCTACCTTGACACCGACTCTGGCGGCATCGTCATGAGTGTCATTCGCATCAATCAGCGGCTTTCGGCGTCGTCAGGCCGGTCTGCGCCGGAGGCAGACTCGGCGCGAAACTCGGCAGTGACGAATACAGATCCGACAGCGCTTTCCCGCAGGTCTGCACGGTGCCGTCGGGGCGGACGAGCACGGCGTCGGCGCGCCCGCCGCGGAGCCAGCGGTGCAACGCGGTGCCCGGCATGGCATGCAACACCACGCCGCCGCGCTGTTCGACGGTCACCGCCGCCACGGGTGACGGGGCGGATGTCGTGATGACGGCGTAGCGCCCGGCGATGAGGTCGTCGACCCGACGCCCGTCGGCCAGCCGGTCGTTCGGGACCAGCCGTCCGGCCAGACCTCGACGCAGCGGCGGTGCGGCCACCAGTATGGAGCGGTGCAGGGGCGGGGATTCTCCGCTGATGATCGTCCGGGTCAGCCCAGGCAGCAGGTGCAGTCTGGGAGCGAGCAGGCTGCGCAGTCGATTGCCCAGTTCGCCGCCCTCGGTCATGGTCGAACCCATGAGTTTGGCCAGCCGGATCATCATGTGCGCGTGCGGTTTCCGCTCGGTCTCATAGGTGCCGAGCACCGATTCCGGCAGCTCGCCGCGCAGCACCCCGGCCAGCTTCCAGCTGAGGTTGGCGGCATCGCGCACACCCGCACCCATGCCCTGCCCGATGAACGGCGGGGTGAGATGGGCGGCGTCGCCGAGCAGGAACACCCGCCCGGCACGCCACCGGTCGGCCAGTTGCGCGCGGAAGGTGTACTCCGCCACCCGGACCAGCTCCAAGCCCTCGCGGTCGGCGCCGGCCAGCCACGGGGCCAGCAGCGGCCACACGCGGTCGAGATCGCCGTAATCGTCGGCGGATTCGCCGGGCCGCAAACGGAATTCCCACCGGTGGCGGGTGGTGCCGATGCGCATGTATGTCGCGGCTCGACGCGGGTCGCACACCTGATGCACGCCGCCCCAGTGCCCGGGATCGATCGTCGTCGCCAGGTCGACGACCATCCAGCGCTGCTCGAATCGCAAGTCGCGCATGCGCGCGCCGACCGCGGTGCGCACCAGGCTGTTCGCGCCGTCGCAACCCAGCACATAGCGAGCGCGCACCGACTCGGTCCCACCGGTCGCACGGTCTTCGAAATACACTCGGACACAGCCCTTCTCGAAGGCCAGCTCGGTGACTTCCACCCCAAAGCGCAGCGAGACGGCAGGATACAGCGCCAGATTGGCCCGCAACAGCGTCTCCAGCTCCGGCTGGTCGAACAGGTTGGCTTCGGGGAATCCATTGCGGCCCCCGGCCGGATCGCGGTCGAATTGCGCCAGCACCCGATGCCGCGGATCCACCAGGCGCAGCCCCAGGGCGGGCCGGGTGATCGCGTCGAATCCCGCGCCGATGCCGAGACGTTCGACGATCCGCCGGATCTCGCCGTCGAGGTGCACCGCACGCGGCTGCGGGTAGACGCCCTCCCACCGCTCGAGGACCAGCGATTCGATGCCGTACTGGGCGAGCAGCGTGGCCGCGGTGAGCCCGGACGGGCCCGCCCCGACGATCACCACCGGCACTGTCGGCGAAGTCATCGGAACCCACCGGTCATCGCGGCCACGTCCAGCACGCCACCGAGCACCTTCGACACGGTTTTCATTGCCGCACCTCGATTGTCGAGTCGATCGCATAGCGGCTCAGGATCGCTTCGACCCCGTCGCGGTCGGCACCGGAGTCGACTGTGACGGTGGCGGCGATCGTGCCGTCCTCGACGGCGGCGCTGACACCGGCGACGCCGGAGACTGTGGCCAGTGCGTCGATGAGCTCACGGCGGGT
Source organism: Nocardia sp. NPDC004582 (assembly GCF_053602115.1). Lineage (NCBI taxonomy): Bacteria > Bacillati > Actinomycetota > Actinomycetes > Mycobacteriales > Nocardiaceae > Nocardia > Nocardia sp. NPDC004582. Next base: position 89,315 of record NZ_JBSGCY010000009.1, read on the forward strand.
GGCGTCCGCACGCAGCCCCAGCTTGTAGGGTTTGCCGACATCGGTCACGGGCAGCGCGTCGAGGACGGTGACCGTCTTGGGCGCGGCGGCGCGCTCGTGCACCCGCTCGGCCGCCCACGCCACCAGTTCGGCCTCGGTCACCTCGGCGCCCGGTGCGAGCGTGACATAGGCGACCGGGATCTCACCGGCGTGCACGTCCGGTCGCCCGACCGCCCCGGCCGCGGTGACCCGCGGGTGACTCAGCAGCGCGTCCTCGATACCGGCGGGATCGATGTTGTGGCCGCCGCGGATGATGAGATCCTTTGCGCGACCGTGTAAATGGATGAAGCCATCGTCGTCGACATGAGCCAGATCGCCGGTGCTCAACCAGCCCTCCACCAGGGTGCCCAGGCCGTCGAGGCGATGGCCGTGCTCGTCGCGGCCGGTCACGTATCCAGCGAAAACCGTGGGGCCGCTGATGACCAGAGTGCCGGTCTCCCCCGCCGGCAGTCGCTCCCACGCACCGTCCGCGGCCGTGCGGACGACCGCGACCCGCTGATACGGCATGCGCTGGCCCACCGCGCCGGGCCGGGGAACGTCGGGGAAGCTGCGCGCGGTCGCACAGGTGGCCTCGGTGAGTCCGTACCCCTCGACCAGGGTGACCCCGGTGAGCTGCTGGAAGTTCTCCCGGACCGCGAGCGGCAGGGGCGAGGCCCCGACCATCGCGAAGCGCAGACTCGAGATGTCGGCATCGACCGGACACTGCGCCAGCACCGCGTACACCGTCGGCACCGCGCTCATCGCGGCGATCCGGTAGTGCGCCACGATATTCCAGAACTGCCCGTACAACGCGAAGTCCCGGTAGCCCAGCGGACCGGCCCACACCACCGACTGGCCCCGGAACAGCGGCGCGAGCAGCGTTACGACCAGCGCGTTGACGTGGAACAGCGGCAGCGCCGCGAAGATCACCGACTCGTCGTCGACCAGCGAGTTGGCGGCGATCATCCAGGCGTTGGCGACCTCGCCGGAATGCCGGTGCGCGGCCAGCTTCGGCACTCCGGTCGTGCCGCCGGTGTGAAACAAGGCCGCCAGGGCCGAGGCCGCCGGCGCCTGCCCGAGAAAACGGGTCGAATCCTGCTCGGCGGCCAGGGCATCGAGGTAGCCGACCAGGATGTCCGCGATCACCGGCAATTCCGGTGCGGGCTCCGGAGCCTTGGTCGGACGCAGCACCAGCACCGCGTCGACCAAACCTCGTTCGGCCAATTCTCCTGCGCCGTACCAGGTGTCGGGCGAAAGCTCGGGACCGGCGGCGATCAGGACCCGAGCGCCCGACCGGCGCAGTAGTTCGGCGATGTGATCGGGCGAGAGCCCGCCGTTGATCGGTGCGGCGATACCCGCCAGCTGAGCGGCCAGGGTCGCCGGCACAAGCTCGGCGCAGTTGGGTGCGATGAGCGCCACCGCGTCGCCGCGGCGCACGCCCAGCGCGTGCAGCAGGTTCGCGTAGCGGTGAACGTCGGCCAGCAGTTGGGAGTAGCTGCGCTGCCACGGTTCTCGCCAGCGCGATGCCTCCGGTAGCACCGTGAGCGCGGTGCGTTCGGGCCACCGCGACGCCGCGCGGGCAAGCAGGGCGTAGGTCGACTCGGGCAGACCACGCGCCGCGAGCGGCACCGCTTCGATATCCGCCAGGTCACCCGGGCCGGCACAGCGGGGCCACAGCAGTTCCTCGACCGCGGCGTCCAGGGTCGGGTTGTCGGTCATCGCGCGTACCTCACGACCGTGCGCTGGCGGCCCAGGTCGAGTGCGCCGTCGTCGGTGCCGATCGCGGCCTCGACTACGTCCCCGTCCTTCAGATACTTCGGATTCTTGGCCTGGCCCTGGAAGAACAGCTTCCACTTGACCTTCGGCGGCAGCAGCGAGGCGATGATCTCCACCGGCTTGGGCGGGGCACTGAGCGCGGTGCCGACCGGGGTGCCGGTGAGCAGCAGATCCCCGGCGTCCATCCGCTGGAACCGGGTCAGCGCCGTCAGGGTCTCGACGGGCCGGTAGATCATGTCCGCCACCGTCATGTCCTGGCGCACTTGGCCATTGACCCACAGCCGCAGTCGCAGATCGGCGAACCGCTTCAGCTCATCGGCGTCCAGCAGCACCAGCGCCGGGCCGACCGGCGTGAAGGTGGGGTACGACTTCGCCTCGTAGAACTGGGTTTTCGGCAGCTGGACATCGCGGGCGGAAACGTCGTTGGTGACGACCAGCCCCGCGACGTAGTCGGCGAGGTTCTCCACCGTGACCTTCGAACCGACCGGCATCTCACGGCCGAAGACCAATCCGATCTCGACCTCGTAGTCCAGCAGTTGCACGTGTGCGGGCCGAATGACATCGTCGTGCGGTCCGCTGATCGAACCGGATGCCTTGCGGAAGAACGTCAACGGCACCGTCTCGGGATCCATACCCGAGTCCTTCACGTGCGAGGCGAAGTTCGTCATCTGCGCCACCACCCGGCACGGCGCGGTCACCGGTGAGATCAGCGAAAGGCTCTCCACCGCCACGGTCTCCGTGCCGGACGCGGCCGCGGCGATCGCCTCACGATCGGCGAGCAGTTCCCGCGTGGTCGTCGCGGTGGTATCGATGCGGGCGGCACCGGCGGGGGTCCGCACCCACCAGGCGTCGGCGGTACGGAGGATGGATGTGCTCATGAATTGGCCACTTTCAACAGGCCGCGCAGGCGGCGGAGATCGAATTCGTTGTCCTCGCGCAGCGCGTCGACGATCGAGCGCAGTTCGCGCAGCGATTCGGCTCCGGGCTTGATGCCGAGGAAGTCCTTGGTCACGGGTGGACCCCACTGCGCCAGACCGGAAGCGCTCATCGGCGCCCAGCCCGGCTCGAGGGTGCAGTCGAACATGTCTCCGTCGCTGAAGTGTTCGACCATGAAACCGTCGGGATCGCGCCAGTAGTCGAAGATCTGGCTGCCCTGGATATGGCGGCCGATCCCCCACGATCGGCGATAGCCCTGCTCGCGCAGGTACTCACCACCCGCCGCGAGCGCGTCCAGATCGGCGACCTGATACGCGGAGTGCACGTACCGGTTCGACGGGCCGAGCGTCAGCGCGAGCGTGTGGTGGTCGGCCGGCACCGAACCCCGATCGCAGCGAATGAAACTCATGACCGGACCGCGCTCCCGCTGGCCGGGGTAAAAGAGGAAATCGCTGACGATCAGGCCCAGATTCCGCAGATACCAGTCGAGGGTCTCGCGGTATCTCGTCGACTGAATCACCACGTGTCCGAGCCGGCGCACGCGTGCCGGTGCCCGCGGCGGCCGCTGCGCGGCATTGACCCGGGCCACCTCGTGCCCGAAGTTGAAGATGTGTGGCCGCTGCGTCGGCAAGGCTTCCAGGTCGTGGGTCTCGGCGACGACGCGCACCCGTAGGCGACTCGGATCCACCAGATCGACGGTCAGTCCGCCCAGCGATTCCGGCAATGGCACGGCTCGCGCACCGGTCGCGGCGGCCAGTCGCAGCAGATCGGCGGAATCGGCGGCACGAAAAGCCGGACCGACGAAGCGCGAGCGAGAGCCCCGCCGGATGAGCACGCAGGGCGCGCCCGGATCGGTCCCGCGCAGCTGCAACTCGGCGGCCGTGCGGGAAGCGGTCGCGAATCCGAAGGCGTGGGCGAAAGCCTCCGCCGCGTCCAGGTCGGGCTTCTCGAACTCCAGCCAGGCCAGATCCAGCACCTTGATCACGGGATTGCTCGCGCGGCCCGGATGCTCGTCCGCTCGTGCTCCCTGTTCGCTGTGCAGGCCGGTGTGTACATCGTGATGGCCGCTCATCGACCACTCCCTTCCAAGTACTGACGATATCGTCACTTACGAGCAGAGAGTCAGTCAAGAGTTATCTGACGATTCCGTCAATATTGAGCCGAGCAGCTACGATGTGAGTCCGGACAGCAGGGAGAGGTGGATCGATGACCGCGAGCAACGGGTCGGGACCCAACCGCCTGGAACGCCGCAAGGCCCGCACGCGCGCCGCGCTGGTCGGTGCGGCGCAAGCACTGCTGGCCGAAGGCAAGATCAACGTGCCGATCCTCGAGATCACCCAGGCCGCCGACGTCGGCATGGGATCGTTCTACAACCACTTCCAGAGCCGTGAGGAACTGTTCCACGCCGCCGTCGAGGAGGCGCTCGACCGGCACGGCGCACTACTCGATCTGCTGTGCGAAGACGTCGAAGACCCGGCCCAGGTCTTCGCGCAGAGCTTTCGGCTGAGCGGCCGCCTGCACCGCCGGCATCCCACCCTCAGCAAGGTCCTGCTCAATGACGGTCTCCGCCTTGCGAATTCGGACCGAGGGCTCGCACCCCGCGCCCGCCGCGACATCGAGGCCGCGGCAGCATCCGGGCGCTTCGACATCCGTGACCCGGAACTGTCGATGACCATCGTCGCCGGTGCGGCCCTGTGCCTCGGACGCCTGCTGCACAACGACCCCGAACGCGACGACGCCGAAGCCGCCGACCAAGTGGCCGAAGACCTGCTGCGCATGTTCGGCCTCTCCCCCGAAGAAGCCCACGAGATCTGCCGACGCCCGCTACCGCCACTGGACCTGCCGCGCGGCGGCTCGACTTCATAGGCTCAGGAGTCGTCGGTCACGGGCGATGCCGAATCCGTTGCCACGAACCTTGATAAGAGTTGAGGGCGGTCCTGAAACCTACTGGTCAGGACCGCCCTCTGTAGTAGCGGGGACAGGATTTGAACCTGCGACCTCTGGGTTATGAGCCCAGCGAGCTACCGAGCTGCTCCACCCCGCGTCGGTGTATACAACCGTACACAGGGGCGGGAGGATGCACCTAATCGGCTGGTCAGGGGTGGTTTCAGGCGGGGGATGCGGTCGGGAGCGGGGGTTCGGTCACGGGATCGGGGTGGGTGGCCGCGTAGCGGCGGGCCGCGAGCATGATCGCGAAGGACGCGGCGAGCATGAGGAGCAGGACGGCGATCGATGTCCAGAACATGGTGTCGTAGAGGGCGATGTCGGCGCGGATGACGGCGCGGCGGGCGAAGGTCATCGGGGCGATGTCCTTGACGGGACGGAACGCGGGAGGTGTTGTGCCGGCCGGGAATACGCCGCCGAAGGTGAAGATCTGGAACATGTAGAAGGCGAAGGCGGCGATGGAACCGGTGACCCGGCCGAACAGGACGATGAACGCCTGGGTGGTCACCGCGGCCACCGCGCCGACCAGGACGATCACGGCCGCCATGACAGGCCAGTGCTGCGGGGACCAGCCGGCGTTCATCGTCCTGTTCGGCCGGCTCACCGGTACCAACGCCGCCTTCGCCTTCTACATGTTCCAGAGCATCACCTTCGGCGG
>NZ_JBSGCY010000010.1:0-89483 GCF_053602115.1 Nocardia sp. NPDC004582
GTGAGCGCGGCGCGCTCGAGGCCGGGGCCCTGCCGGTGCTGCTGCCCGGCGGACGGCCGGTCGCCGATCCCGGCGCGCGCAAACAGGTTCGCGAGGCCTGGAACGTGAACGACCTGCCCGGCACACCCGGCCGCGACACCGCCGCCATCCTGGCCGCCGCACCCAACCTGGGCGCGCTGCTCATCGGCGGCGTCGAGGTCGGCGACATGCCCGACCCGCACGCCGCCCTGCAGGCCATCGACGCGGCCGGCTTCGTGGTGTCGATGGAGTTGCGCCGCAGCGATATCAGCGACCGCGCCGACGTCGTGTTCCCGGTCGCCTCGGCCATGGAGAAGGCGGGCACCTTCCTCACCTGGGAGGGCCGCCACCGCCAATTCGAGGCCGCCCTGCGCGATTCCACCGTCCGCCGCGAGGCCGCGCCGCTGCCCGAATACCGGGTCCTCGACGCCATCGCCGGCGAGATGGGGGTGCGGCTGGGCCTGCGCGACGCCGCCGGCGCCCGCGCCGAACTGGCCGACCTCGGCGCCTGGGACGGCGCGCCCGCCCCGACGCCGGTGCACCGCCCGCATCCGCCGGCCCAACCCCACTCGGGCACAGCCGTTCTCGCGTCCTGGCGCATGCTCATCGACCGCGGCCGCCTCCAGGACGGCGAACCCAACCTGGCGGGCACCGCCCGCACCCCGGTGCTGCGGTTGTCGGCCGAGACCGCCGCCGGGATCGGCGCCACCACCGGCGATCCGGTGACCGCCGCGACCGACCACGGCCACATCACCCTGCCCCTGGTCATCACCGAGATGCCCGACGGCGTGGTGTGGCTGCCCATGAATTCCCCCGGCTCCGACGTGCTGGTGCAGCTCGGCACCACACCCGGCCACCTCGTGCGTATCCGACGGGAGGACCACCGTGAGTGACCTGAGTATGTTCGGCCACGATCCCTGGTGGCTGGTGCTGATCAAATCCGTCGGGATCTTCGTGTTCCTGCTGCTCACCCCGATGCTGGCGGTGTACGCGGAACGAAAGATCGTGGCGTTCATGCAGATGCGCGTCGGACCCAACCGGGTCGGACCGCGCGGGTCGCTGCAGTCCATCGCCGACGGCGTGAAGATGCTCCTCAAGGAGGACATCATCCCGGCCATCGTGGACAAGCCGATCTTCATTCTCGCGCCGGTGATCTCGCTGATCCCGGCCGTGATGGCGTTCGCGGTGATCCCGTTCGGGCCGCAGGTCAGCATGTTCGGGCACCGGACCATGCTGCAGCTGACCGATCTGCCGGTGGGCGTGCTCTACATCCTGGCCATGGCCTCGGTCGGGGTGTACGGCATCGTGCTGGCGGGCTGGGCGTCCGGGTCCACCTATCCGCTGCTGGGCGGGCTGCGCTCCACCGCGCAGGTCATCTCCTACGAGATCGCCATGGCGCTGTGCTTCGCGGCGGTGTTCCTGCTCTCGGGCACCATGGCCACCTCGGGAATCGTCAAGGCGCAGGAGGGAACCTGGTACGTCTTCCTGCTGCTGCCGTCGTTCCTGATCTACGCGGTGTCCATGGTCGGCGAGACCAACCGCGCGCCCTTCGACCTCCCCGAGGCCGAGGGCGAACTGGTCGGCGGCTTCCACACCGAGTACTCCTCGCTGAAGTTCGCCATGTTCATGATGGCCGAGTACATCAATATGGCGACCGTGTCCGCGCTGGCCACCACACTGTTCTTCGGCGGCTGGCACGCGCCGTTCCCGATCAGCCTGTGGGCGGGCGCGAACAGCGGCTGGTGGCCCATGCTGTGGTTCACCGCCAAGGTGTGGACCTTCCTGTTCGTGTTCATCTGGCTGCGCGGCACGCTCCCCCGCCTGCGCTACGACCAGTTCATGAACCTGGGCTGGAAGCTGCTGATTCCGGTGTCGCTGGCCTGGGTCATGTTCGTCGCGACCCTGAAGGTGCTGCAGGACAACGGCACCCACATCCAGACCGCGGGCATGGTGATCGGCGGGCTGGTGGTCGCGGCCGTGCTGCTGGCGCTGGTGATCCGGGCCGGGCACGCGGGCTACGACCGCGCCAACGCATCCCCGGACCCGGATTCCACGCGGGCGTACTCGGATTTCCCGGTCCCGCCGATGCCCGCGACGCCGATGGCGTCCACCCCGAAACCGGACCTGCTGGCTCCGCTGGGCGGATTCGTGGTCACCGCCTCGACCATGTTCAAGAAGCCCAACACCGAGCTCTACCCCGAGGTCAAGACCCCGACCGCGCCGCGCTATCACGGCCGGCACCAGCTCAACCGGCATCCGGACGGGCTGGAGAAGTGCATCGGCTGCGAGCTGTGCGCCTGGGCGTGTCCCGCCGACGCCATCTACGTCGAGGGCGCGGACAACACCGAGGACGAACGCTTCTCTCCCGGTGAGCGTTACGGCCGCGTCTACCAGATCAACTACCTGCGCTGCATCGGGTGCGGTCTGTGCATCGAGGCCTGCCCGACCCGGGCGCTCACCATGACCAACGAGTACGAGATGGCCGACGACAACCGCGCCGGACTGATCTACGAGAAGCAGGATCTGCTCGCCCCCATGCAGCCGGGCATGGTCGCCCCGCCGCACGCCATGTACCCCGGCGCGGACGAGGGCTCCTACTACCGCGGCGAAGTCCCCGGCGCGGCAAGCGAACTCGCCGGAGCGGAAGGGACCAAGCAGTCATGATCACCGACCGGATCGCCCAGCCCGCCCAGCAGATCGTCACCCACACCTCCACCGGCGAGGCCGTCCAGTTCTGGATCCTCGCCGTGGTGGCGGTACTCGGCGCGCTCGGCATGGTCTGCGCGCGCAAGGCCGTGCACTCGGCATTGTGCCTGGCCGCCACCATGATCACGCTGTCGGCGTTCTACATCGCGCAGAGCGCGCTGTTCCTGGGCATCGTGCAGATCGTCGTCTACACCGGCGCGGTCATGATGCTGTTCCTGTTCGTGCTCATGCTCGTCGGCGTGGATTCGGCGGAGTCGCTGCGGGAGACGCTGCGCGGGCAGCGGCTCGCGGTCGTGGTGGTGGGCATCGGCTTCGGCATGCTGCTCATCGGCGGCATCGCCCGCGGCATGGCCGCCACGAGCATCGCCGAGACCGGCCCCGGCCTGGGCGGCAACTACAGCGTCGGGGCGCTGGCCGAACTCATCTTCGTGCGCTACGTGTGGGCGTTCGAGCTCACCGGTTCGCTGCTCATCACCGCGACCATCGGCGCCATGGTGCTCGCGCACCGCGAACGGTTCGGGCCGCCCACCGATCAGCGCACCCTGTCCAAGGAACGCTTCCGCGCGGGCACCCGGGTGACGCCGCTGCCCACGCCCGGCGTGTACGCCCGCCACAACGCCGTCGACGCGCCCGCGCGGCTGCCGGACGGCTCCTTCGAGGAGCTGTCGGTCAGCACCATCCTGCGGCACCGCCGCAATCGCGCCCACACCGAAGCGGTCGTACTGACCGTCGGCGACGGCAGCGACGTTCCCGGCGACGACACTCACGAGGAAGGCCAGCGGTGAATCCGGACAACTATCTGTACCTCTCGGCCCTGCTGTTCACCATCGGCGCGGCCGGAGTCCTGGTGCGGCGCAACGCCATCGTGGTGTTCATGTGCATCGAGCTCATGCTCAACGCCGTGAACCTGGCCTTCGTCACCTTCGCGCGCGTGCACGGCAACCTCGACGGTCAGGTCTTCGCGTTCTTCACCATGGTGGTGGCCGCCGCGGAGGTCGTGGTCGGCCTGGCCATCATCATGAGCATCTTCCGGGCCCGCCGCTCGACCTCGGTCGACGACGCGAACCTGCTGCGGTACTGACATGGATACCGCACAGATGCCGCTGTGGCTGATGCCGGCGCTCCCGCTCGCGGGAGCCGTATTCCTCTTGCTGATCGGCAGGATCGGCGACAAATGGGGCCATATCCCGGGCACCGTGCTGGCGCTGGCCTCGTTCGGGGTCGCGGCGTGGGCGTTCTCCGACATGCTGGATCGGCCGAATTCCGAACGGGCCGTGCACTACACGCTGTTCGAGTGGGTCCCGGTGGCCGGGCTGAAGGTCGACTTCGCGCTGCAACTCGACCAGCTGTCGATGTGTTTCGCGCTGCTGATCACCGGCGTCGGGTCGCTGATCCACATCTACTCGATCGGATACATGGCCGGTGACGCGGGACGGCGGCGGTTCTTCGCCTACCTCAACCTGTTCCTGGCCGCCATGCTGGTGCTGGTCCTCGCGAGCAACTACCTGGTGCTGTACCTCGGCTGGGAAGGCGTCGGCCTGGCGTCCTACCTGCTGATCGGATTCTGGTATCACAAGCCTTCGGCCGCGACGGCGGCCAAGAAGGCGTTCGTGGTCAACCGGGTCGGCGACATGGGACTGGCCATCGCGCTCATGGTCATGTTCGCGACCTTCGGGAGCATCGACTTCCAGACCGTGTTCGGGTCGGCGAGCCACGCGGGCACCGGAACCCTCACCGCCATCGGGCTGCTGCTGCTGCTCGGCGCCTGCGGCAAGTCCGCCCAGGTGCCGCTGCAGTCCTGGCTCGGGGACGCCATGGAGGGTCCCACCCCGGTGTCGGCGCTCATCCACGCCGCCACCATGGTCACCGCCGGCGTCTATCTGATCGCCCGCTCCAACCCGATCTTCGATCTCGCGCCCGGCGCGCAGGCGGCCGTGATGGCGGTCGGCGCGGTCACTCTGGTGTTCGGCGCGATCATCGGTTGCGCCAAGGACGACATCAAGAAGGCGCTCGCCGCGTCGACCATGAGCCAGATCGGCTACATGGTGCTCGCCGCCGGACTCGGCCCGGTCGGGTACGCGGCGGCCATCATGCACCTGCTGACCCACGGCTTCTTCAAGGCCGGACTGTTCCTCGGCGCGGGCTCGGTGATGCACGCCATGAACGACGAAACCGATATGCGGCGCTACGGCGGACTGCGCAAGCTGCTGCCGGTCACCTACGTCACCTTCGGGCTCGGATACCTTGCGATCCTGGGCGTTCCGCCGTTCGCCGGCTTCTGGTCCAAGGACCGGATCATCGAGGCGGCGTTCGCGTACGGCGGGGTCGGCGGTGTCGTCACCGGTCTGGCCGCGCTGTGCGGTGCGGGCATCACGGCGTTCTACATGACCCGCGTCATGATCTTCACCTTCTTCGGCGAGCGCCGCTGGAAGGAGGGCACGCATCCGCACGAGGCGCCCGCCTCGATGACCGGGCCGATGATCCTGTTGGCCTTCGGATCGGTCTTCTCCGGCATGCTCTTCGCCTACGGGTCCGCGCTCACCAACTGGCTGGCCCCGGTGGTCGGTGAGCATCACGGCGAACCGGTGATTCCCGCCTGGGCCATCACCTTCTTCGCGCTCGCGGTGGTCGCCGCCGGTGTCTGGGTGGCCTACGACCAGTACGCGAAGTCCCCGATCGCGGAGACCGCGCCCGCCGGCAACCCGCTCGTCGAGGCCGCGCGCCGCGACCTGTACGGCGACGCCGCCAACGAGGCCGCTTTCATGCGCCCCGGCCGGCACCTGACTCGGTCGCTGGTGTTCGTCGACAACCGCGGCATCGACGGCCTGGTCAACTCCACGGCCGCGGTGATCGGCGGCCTGTCGGCCCGGATCCGGCGCGTGCAAACCGGTTTCGTGCGCTCCTACGCCCTGTCCATGTTCACCGGCGCGGCCCTCGTGGTCGCCGCCCTGCTGGCGGTGAGGTTCCTGTGAATGAGCTTGCGAACGCACCGATGAACTCCGTGAGCGACTTTCCCTGGCTCACCCTGCTGTGGGCGGTGCCGCTCGCCGGGGCGGCGCTCGCGCTGCTGTTCCCGGCCGGACAGCGGACAGCGGTGCGGGCCTTCGCGCTGATCGTCTCGCTCGGCACGCTCGGGATCGGCATCTGGCTGGCCACCCGGTTCGAAACCGGTGGGGCGCAATACCAGTTCGTGGAGGACCGGCAGTGGATCCCGGCGTTCGGGGCGGGCTACACGGTCGGGCTCGACGGGATCGCGCTGGTGCTGGTCCTGCTGACCGCCGGACTGGTGCCGCTGCTGCTCATCGCGGGCTGGCAGGACGAACGGGAGGTCGGCAGCGGGCCGCGGGTCGCGCACTACTACGTGGCGCTCACCCTGGTCGTGGAATCCATGGTGCTGGTCTCGTTCGTCGCCTTGGACATTCTGCTGTTCTACGTGTTCTTCGAGGTCATGCTGATCCCGATGTACTTCCTCATCGGCGGCTTCGGCCCCCGCACCGGGGATGTGGCGTTGCGGCAGCAGCGGTCGCGGGCCGCGGTGAAGTTCCTGCTGTACAACCTGTTCGGCGGACTCATCATGCTGGCCGCGGTGATCGGGCTCTACGTCATCACCGCGCGCGACAACCTGGGCGGCCACGGCGGCGGCACCTTCGACTTCCGGGCCGTCATGGAGGCCGCCAACTCCGGGCAGCTCGGGGCGACACCCGCGGTGCTCAACGCGCTGTTCCTCGGATTCATGTTCGCGTTCGCGGTGAAAGCGCCGCTGTGGCCGCTGCACACCTGGCTGCCGGACGCCGCGGTGGCGGCCACCCCCGCCAGCGCGGTGCTCATGATGGCGGTGGTCGACAAGGTCGGGACCTTCGGCATGCTGCGCTACTGCCTGCTGCTGTTCCCCTCGGCCACATCGACTTACGCGCCGCTGATCAGCGTGCTCGCGGTGATCGGGATCCTGTACGGGGCGCTGCTGGCCATCGGGCAGACCGATGTGATGCGGCTGATCGCCTACACCTCGATCTCGCACTTCGGATTCATCATCCTGGGCATCTTCGCGCTCACCACCCAGGGCGGCACCGGGGCGACGCTGTACATGATCAACCACGGCATCTCCACCGCCGCGCTGTTCCTCATCGCCGGATTCCTGGTGTCGCGCCGCGGATCTCGGTTCATCGCCGACTTCGGTGGCGTCCAGAAGGTCGCGCCGATCCTGGCGGGCACCTTCTTCATCTCCGGCCTGGCCACGCTGTCGCTGCCCGGGCTCGCCCCGTTCATCAGCGAATTCCTGGTGCTGATCGGAACATTCACCCGCTACCCGGTGGCCGCCGTGATCGCGGCCTCCGCGCTGGTGCTGGCCGCGGTGTACGTGCTGTGGATGTACCAGCGGATGATGACCGGCCCGGTGCAGGAGGGCAACGAGCGACTCTACGACCTGCTGCCCCGCGAGCTGGTGGTGGTGGTCCCGCTGATCGTCGCCCTGCTGTTCCTGGGCGCGTACCCCAAGCCGGTGCTGGACCGGATCGATCCGGCCGTCGCCCGCACCCTCACCACCATCGGACAGCACAATCCGGCCCCGGCGGTGCAGCCGGAAGCCGCCCAGACGAACACCGGAGGTGCCCACAAATGAGTGGAGGTCTGCTGCTCGCCGCCGCGACGGTCCCGGCACCGAGCATCGAATACCGGTATCTGTCACCGATGTTGATCGTGTTCGGTGTCGCGGTGGCCGGGGTGCTGGTGGAGGCGTTCGCGCCGCGCGCGTCGCGCTATCCGATCCACCTGGTGCTCGGGCTCGGCGGTATGGCGGTCGCACTGGGCGCGGTCATCGGACTGCGCGACGTCCAGGCGACCGCCGTGGTGGGAGCCGTTGCCATCGACGGGGTTTCACTGTTCCTGCAGGGCACCATTCTGGTGGTCGGCATTCTCGGACTGCTGTTCCTCGCCGAGCGGCGAGCCGACCGGATGCCGGTGCGCCGTGAGGGACCCGGCACCTGGAGTCTCACGGCTTCCCGCGGCGGGGTGGACGCCTTCGCCCCGCAGGCCGCCTCCACGCCCGGCAGCCGCGACGAGATCGCCGCCACCAAGGCGGGAATCGCGACCACCGAGGTCTTCCCGCTCACCATGTTCGCGGTCGGCGGGCTGATGCTCTTCCCCGCCTCCAACGACCTGCTCACCATGTTCGTGGCCCTGGAAGTGCTGTCGCTGCCGCTGTATCTGCTGTGCGGGCTGGCCCGCCGGCGCCGCCTGCTCTCGCAGGAGGCCGCGCTGAAATACTTCCTGCTGGGCGCGTTCTCGTCGGCCTTCTTCCTCTACGGGATGGCGCTGCTCTACGGCTACGCGGGCACCATCCGGCTGGCCGGCATCGCCGAAGCGGTGGCCCGCGACGGCGGTAAATCGCACACCCTGGCCGTCATCGGCATCGCCATGCTGGCCGTCGGTCTGCTCTTCAAGATCGGCGCGGTCCCGTTCCAGTCCTGGGTCCCCGACGTCTACCAGGGCGCGCCGACCCCGGTCACCGCGTTCATGGCCGCCGCCACCAAGATCGCCGCGGTCGGCGCGTTGCTGCGCGTGCTGTACGTGGCGGTCCCGAACCTGCGCAACGACTGGCGCCCGGTCTTCGCGGCGGTCGCCATCGCCACCATGGTGGTCGGCGCGATCCTGGCCATCACCCAGACCGACATGAAGCGCATGCTCGCGTATTCCTCTGTCGCCCACGCCGGTTTCATCCTGACCGCCCTGGTCTCAGCCACCACCGCCGGCATCTCCTCGATCCTGTTCTACCTCTCCGTCTACGGCCTCGGCACCCTCGGCGCCTTCGCCGTAGTCAGCCTGGTCCGCGACGAGAACGGCGACGAGGCGACCGCTCTCCCCGCCTGGGCGGGCATGGGCCGCCGCTCCCCCTGGCTCGCCACCACCTTCTCCCTGTTCCTGCTCTCCTTCGCCGGCATCCCCCTCACCTCCGGCTTCATCGCGAAGTTCGATGTCTTCGCCGCCGCCACCGGCGGCGAGGCGGCCACCCTCGTCATCGTCGGTGTCATCTCCAGCGCCATCGCCGCCTTCTTCTACATCCGCGTCATCGTCCTGATGTTCTTCACCGACGCCCCCACCACCCCACCCACGGTTGTCTACCCCACCCTGACCAGCACCGTCATCGCCGTCACCGCCGCAGCCACCCTGGTCCTCGGCATCTTCCCCCAACCCCTCCTCGACCTCGCCAAGAACGCCGCCACCTTCACGCACTGAATCACCCACCTCCAAACCGCCGGGCCCGCTGCGAGATTCGCAGCGGGCCCGGTCCTTTCGCGCCACCGCCCCAAGTTTCGCTGCCCTGAATACTTGGGGCACCTAATCTGAACCGCCACCGCTTCACAGTCGATAGCCTCGGCCCTCACGGATTCCCCGCACAGCACATTCCCGCGGCGGGGAACTCCCTGCCCAAGGAACTAGGAGACTCACAGTGTCCGGATCTCACGATCGGAACAGGCTGCGCGGAATACTCGCTGTTGCCGTGCTTTTCACCGGCCTGGCGGCCGCGAAGGGGGTGGCCGTCGCCACACCGACCGCCATTCAACCCGTCGCGACGAGCGGGTCGGCCAGTACTTCGATGCCCTCGGACTCGGCGCCCGTGGCGGCCACGGGTTCGAGTGACCTGCCTTCGTTGCTACTGGCTCCGCTCATGAACGCGCTCTTCGGGTGCAGCAGTTCTGCGTGCCCCAGTGGTCGTGGGGCCGGCGTCGGATAGTCGAAATTCCCGACCCCGCCACGCAACTCCGACAAGGGCCCCACGGTGGATTACACTCGCGTTTTCATGCTGGTATTACCGGCATATTTGTTCACACTGGTCATCGAATGGGTTTCCTGGCGTCGCAGTGCGGGCGGGGATCGGAATCGTGGATTCTATCGTCCCGATACCTGGAACAGCGTGGCGCTCGGCATCGCGAGCAGGGTTACCCGTTCACTGGAGAACCTGCTCGTCCCATTCTCTTTCGTCCTCCTCGGGGCCGTCCTGACGCCGATTCAGCTGCCCGCCGACCGATGGTGGACCTGGGTCATCGGACTGATCGTGACCGATTTCTGCTATTACTGGGGGCATCGGGCCGATCACCGGGTTCGCATCATGTGGACCGCTCACAGCGTGCATCACTCGAGCGAGCAGTTCAATCTGACCACCGGGATCCGGATGCCGGCCCTGATGCCCTTCGCGACATTCCTCTACAACGCCGCGTTCCTGCCCGCGGCCTTGCTCGGCGTCCCGCCCTTCATCATCTTCTTCTGGCAGTTCGCCAGCTCGATCTACCAGTGGCCCCTACACACCCAGCGCATCGGCTTCCTGCCCGCCCCGATCGAGTACATCTTCAATACCCCCTCCCACCACCGTGTCCACCACGGTTCCAACAACCCCTACCTGGACAAGAATTACGGTGCCGTCTTGATCATCTGGGACCGGATGTTCGGCACCTACGCACACGAATCCAGCCCGGTCACGTATGGGCTGACGAAGAACATTGGGACCTTCAATCCGATCAAGACCAACTTTCATGAATTCATGGCCATGCTCACCGATATCGGCGAGGCGCGAGGCGCTCGGCCGGTGCTGCGTGCGGTCTTCGGGCCGCCGACGGTTACGGCGGAGTCCAGGGCCGGGCTCAGCGGTTGACTTGGAGTGTGCTCCAGATTCTAGATTCGGGGCATGAGCAGAATTCTTATTACGGGTGCCAACAAGGGGATCGGGTTCGAGGCGGCGCGGCGGCTCGTGGCGGACGGGCATACGGTGTATCTCGGGAGCCGGGATGCCGGGCGGGGGGTGGCGGCGGCGGAAGCGGTTGGGGCGCACGCGGTTCGGATCGACATCACCGACGATGAGTCCGTGCTCGCGGCAGTGGCGGCGATCGAGGCCGAGGGCGGGCTGGATGTGCTGATCAACAATGCGGGGATTCAGGCGGAGATGCGCGATGACGGGAGTGTGCTGGGGGCGGGCGGATTGACCGCGGAGGTGATGCGGGAGACGTTCGAGACCAATGTGTTCGGGACGGTGCGGGTGCTGGAGGCGTTCCTGCCCTTGCTGGACAAGTCGGACGCGCCGGTCGTGGTGAATGTCAGTAGCGGACTGGCGTCGTTGCGCAGGCTCGCGGCGGAGGGTGATATTGCCGCTCAGTATCCGGGGGTGGCGTATCCGGCGTCCAAGACCGCGGTGAATGTGCTGACGATCCAGTACGCCAAGGCTTTTCCGCACATTCGGATCAATTCCGTGGAGCCGGGCTACACCCGCACCGATCTGAACCACAACCTCGGGCATCAGACGGTGCGGGAGGCGGCGGAGATCATCGTGCGGATGGCGCAGATCGGGGCGGACGGGCCCACGGGCGGTTTCTTCGACGCGAACGGGCCGCTGCCCTGGTAGATCGGGTGGGTCAGACGGTGATTCCGACGATGTGGCCGATGGCGTAGGTGGTGATCATCGCCAGTGCGCCGCCGGCGAGGACGCGGATGGTCGCGCGGGCGACGGGTGCTTGCCCGAGGCGCGCGCCGACAGCGCCGGTCAGGGCCAAGGCGGCCAGCACCGCGCCCATGGTGAGCGGAACCCGGATCGCGTGGGGCGTCAGGATCGCCAGGAGCGGGAGCAGTGCGCCGAGGGTGAAGGACAAGGCCGAGGAGAGGGCCGCGTGGAGCGGGTTGGTGAGATCGTCGGGGTCGATGCCGAGTTCGGCTTCGGCGTGCGCGGTGAATGCGTCCGCGGCGGTGAGTTCTTCGGCCACGGCCTGGGCGGTGGCCGGGGACAGGCCCTTGGCCCGGTAGATGGCGGCCAGTTCGGCGAGCTCGGCCTCGGGTTGTTCGGCCAGTTCGCGGCGTTCGGTTTCCAGCAGGGCGCGTTCACTGTCGCGTTGGGTGCTCACCGAGACGTATTCGCCGAGCGCCATGGAGACCGCGCCCGCGGCGAGTCCGGCGATGCCCGCGGTCAGGATCGCGGTGCTGTTGCTCGTCGCGGCCGCGACACCGACGACAATGCCCGCGACGGAGACGATCCCGTCGTTCGCCCCCAAAACGCCCGCACGCAGCCAATTCAGGCGAGTGGCCAATCCTGTCATGTGCGGTTCGGCGGGATGCGCGAGCGCCACCGAACCGGTCATTTCGTCCCTCACCAGGGGAACGGTAGTAGTTCACACCGTTCGCCGCCAGCAAAGAAAGGCTCACCGAAATTAGGTAATGCATTGCATATCAAGGGCTTTCGCGCCGGACCGGAGCCCGGGTGACCTACGACACGGTGATCGCGACACGTTTGCGACAGACAGATTCTCGGTGGATTCGGCCCCTACGCGGCGCGGGTTGGCCGTAGCGTTGTCTTCGGCGCCAAGCGGATCGGGTAAGAGAGCGGCAAGATGCGGCCACAACCGTCAGCGATCGGATACCTCCGGCACGATGTGTCGGGGGCGCAGCAGCAGTGGGACGAGGCTCAGATCCAGCATCTGGCTCGCCGGCTCGGCTATGACCTGTGCAAGACCGTGGTCTTCGGTCCCGAGACCGATCGGCCGTTGGTCCGGGTCCGCACCCTGGTCTCGCGTATGGAGGCCGACGCGGTGATCATCCCCAGCCTGGCCCACTTCGGCGGTCGCATCCCCGATGACATCGTGCAGGTGGCCGACATCATCACGGTGAGCCCCGAAAACACCTACGCGCGCTGGGCGATTCCACCGGTGGAATGATTCGGCCACGCTACGCCGAACAGTGCGTGGTGGCCCCGTTCACCTCACCCGGCAACCACGATTCCCCGGTCGCCATCCCGCCATTGTCCTGGCAGTGCACGGTGAAGTCGTCCCCGCGCCGCACGATATCGAACGCACCGGATATCAAGCCCATCGCGGGAGCGCCGCCACCCGCGGATACGCAGTTCCCGGAACCGATACCGTGACCATCCGTGGTGATCTCCACCTGATCGCACACGTACCGCTGACCGTCCAGACCCTGAGCGCTCGAAGAGCTCACCACTGTTCCCGCGAATACCGCGAGACACATCGCCGCGATGCCCACACCTCGGGCCATTGGAGTTCTCATCACCCACACCTCCCCGAATCGCACGGATAAGTGTGCCCCCAGCCTATTCCTGAATAGGCCGCGCGGGGTCAGATGCCCGCCGCGCGCACCAGACTGTCCGCCAGCCGCGGCGACACCGTCGACAGCAGGCGCAAGGCCGCGGCGTAGGTGGGATACAGCTCGACCGGACGATCGCGCACCGCGGTCAGCACCCAGCCGGCGGCCTGCTCGGGCGTCAGCGCGGCCTGGGTGTCGTAGTCACTGGTCGGGCTGATCATCGGGGTGCGCACGAGCGGGAATCCGATTGTGGTGACCGCGATTCCGGTGTCATGACACTCCGCGCCGAGACTGCGCCCGAACGCGGCCAGGGCGGCCTTCGACGCGTGGTAGGCGCTGAACTTGGGCATGACGCCGGCGGTGGTGCCCCAGGTGCCGATATTGATGATGTGGCCGTTGTCTGCCGCCCGCAGTGCGGGCAACAGGGCCAGGGTGAGTCGGACCGGCCCGAAGTAGTTCACGGCCATGGTGCGTTCGTAGTCGTGGGCCCGGTCGGTGGCGTCGAAGGCATTGCGGCGGATGGACCGCCCGGCATTGTTGACCACGATGTCGGGAGTGCCGAAATGCTCGAGCACGGTGGTGGCCAGATCGCTGACCTGTTCGGGGTCGGTGAGGTCGCAGGGCATCGGGTGGGCGACGCCGCCGTCGGCGGTAATGGCCCCGCAGGTCTGCTCGAGGCGTTCGCGGTCGCGGGCCACCGCGAGGATCCGCGCGCCCCGGCCGGCCAGCAGATGCGCGGTCGCTTCGCCGATGCCGGAGGACGCGCCGGTGAGAATCACGGTGTGGCCGTGCAGATCCGGCGCCCCGGAGGTCGCGCCGACGATCGATCGGAGCGAGGGCGTCGGCTGAAGCAGCGCGGAGGCCAGGTAGTTCTTCATAGCGGTACCCGTCGTCGGTGGCTCGGTCGGCGGATGCGGGTAGCTGGATCTTGACCCACACGAATTGACTAATCGGTAAATTACGACGGGGGCAGTTCGCTGTCAATCGGCGGCGGCCACGGGCCGGCACGCGGGTTCGGCGCATGGCCGCCGATGAAACCGCTAGTTCGACTCGATGACCTCACGGACCCGCTTCGCGAACGCGTCGGGCTGTTCCATGAACCCGGCGTGGCCGCCCGGGAAGAAGGTCGGCTCGATGCCCAGCTCGGCACCCAGGGCGCGCGAGGTGAGGTCGCAGAACTTGCCCGCGGAGTCGTCGCCGATGCCGATCACGACCCTGGTCGGGGTGGCCCGCAGCGCGTCGAGGGAGGGCTGCCAGCCGGAGGTGGTGTGCAGTTCGTGGCGGTAGAAGAAGTCGTCGGAGGCGATCGACCGCGGATCCCGCTCGCCACCGAACATCTGCCGCAGCATCTCCTCCGGCATGAACAGCCCGGTCATCTCACCGAATTTGCGGAACGCGCCGATGATGTCACCGGTGTTGTAGACCGCCGCGATCTCGTCGGTCTTCGCCTTCAGTTCGGCACGGTTGTCGAGCAGTTCGCGCAGCGGCGGTTCGTGCGCGATGAGCGTGGACACCAGCTCGGGCCGATCGATGGCGAGCGCCAGGCCGGTGATCGCGCCGCCGCTGGAGCCGAGCACCACGGCCGCACCCTGGCCGATGTGGGTGATCACGCGGGCCAGGTCGTCGGCGCGCAGTTCCGGCGTCGAATCCTTGTCGGTGTCGGTGAGGGTGCTGCGGCCGTGACCCCGTGGGTCGGGACACAGCACGGTGTGATCCGAGGCCAGCAGCTCGGCCAGCGCGCCGAAGGGACCGGAATCCATCGGGGCGCCGACCAGCGCGATCAGCGGGCCGCTGCCGCGGACTTCGTAGTAGATGGTGCCATCGGGCACCGCGACGGTTCCGGAGGTGACGGGTGCGGTCGAGGTCATGGGTCGCTCCAAGTGGCTCAGTACGTGGACACCTGAATTGACGGTACGGCCACGCCGAATTCATCGGCGCGAGAACGGAACAGCCTCAGCCGGCCTGCTGCCGGGATTCGGGCAGCGCGCACGCCACGCCCTCGGCCGCGCCGAGCGGGCGCACGCCCAGCGCCTGGTTCAGCCGCGCCCGCTGGTTCTCCCACGCGATGGCGACGGTCAGTTCGGTCAACTGGGACTTGTTCATCCGGCTCAGCAGCTGGGCCCGCAGCTCCTCGAGGTCCAGCGAGGTCGGCGTGACGGTCATGGCCTCGGCGTAAGCGAGCACCAGCTTCTCGGTGTCGCTGTAGGCGTCGCTGTCCCGATACTTCGGCAGGTCGGTGACCTGCGCTTCGGTCAGCCCGCCGAAGTGCGCCAGCGTGGATCCGATATCGAGACAGAACTGGCAGTTGACCAGTGCCGCGGTCTTGAGTTCGGCCAGCTCCTTGAGCTTCGGGTCGAGTTTGTTGGAGAACAGCAGCATCGTCTCGTGGAGCATGGTGCTGATCAGTAGCTGCGGGCGCCGCATGAGCCAGCCGAACAGATCCGTCTGATTCTTGCGGGCCCGGCTGATCGCCTTGACGTAGTCGATGATTCGGGCAATTGCGCGCATGATGCCTCCCCATGGCGTTTCGCGGGATCTTCCCTGTTCATCAGCCTAGGCCGAACCTGCGACGCCTTGTAGTAGCAATTCGTGCCCGATTTCGGTGATCTACGTCTACCCCGCCTCCGTCCCCACCCGCTTCGGGACGCTCCTCGCGTATCACCGGTCATAGCAGTCGATTTCGCGGGACCGGCCGGTCAGCGTGCGCACCCTGAGCGAAGTGGTTGGATGAGCCGGCCCGGATGTCGACGACATGCCGTATGCGGGGCCGATGTACCCGGACTTCGATGTATCCGTGGCCGAGGTGGCAGGATTCGTCCCGGTGCGAGACGGCGAATCCCTTCCGATGTTTTCCGCCGCGGGTGCCAGGTCTTGTGAGAAGGTGTCGTTTCACTCATGAATCCGGTGGGCTGTCACCGGTTACCGTGTGGAAGGAATCCGGATGGAGGAGGGCTTGGTGGAGGCGACGTTCGACGTGGCGGGGCTGGTGGGGCATCACTACCGCCTGGACGACTACTACGAGGTCGGCCGGGAGAAGATCCGCGAGTACGCGCGAGCCGTCCAGGACTTCCACCCCGCACACTGGAGTGAGGACGCCGCCGGGGAACTCGGATACGCCGGGCTGATCGCGCCGACCACCTTCATCTCCACCGCGGCGATGCTGGCCAATCGCAAGCTGCTGCAGACCGTGCTCGAGGGCTACGACGTGATCGTGCAGACCGACCAGGTCTTCGAGATGTACAAGCCGGTGGTGACCGGCGAGCGTTTGGTCAGCGATGTCGAGCTGTCCTCGGTGCGCCGGATCGGCGGCAAGGATCTGCTCACCATCACGAACACGTTCAGCGACATGGCCGGTGACATCATGCAGGTCATGCACACCACCGTCGTGGGGCTGACCGGCGAGGACGTCAACGCCGATATCAGCGCCACGATCGACCGGGTCATGATGAGCGGACTCGAGTCCACGCCCACCGCCGGCGCCGACACGGCCCGGGTGCCCGAGCCCGGCGACGCCGCGCGCTACTCGTCGGTGTCCCGTGCGCGAACCCCGTTCACGTCAGTGCGATTCGAGGACCTGGCAGTCGGTGACGAGCTCCCCGCTCGGACCGTGACCCTGACCCGCGGCGACCTGGTCAACTACGCCGGGGTCTCCGGTGATGTGAATCCGATCCACTGGCATGCCGAGATCGCCACGCTCGCGGGCCTTCCGGACGTGATCGCGCACGGCATGCTCACGATGGGCCTGGGCGCGGGATTCGTGACCGGCTGGCTCGGCGACCCGGGCGCCATGCTCCGCTACGGCGTCCGGCTGTCGAACTACACCGTGATCGAATCCGCCACGGCGGGCGTCGTCGAATTCACCGGCCGCATCAAATCGCTCGACCCCGAGACCCGGACGGCCGTGGTCGTCATCGTCGCGAAGGCGGCGGGACGCAAGATCTTCGGTCTCGCCACCGCCGAGGTCCGACTCGCCTAGCCACGACGGTCCAGGTGGTGGCGGCCCGGGCCACGACACCACCCGGATCTGCTCGGCGATCGCGGCGAATCCGGTTGCATGACAACGCTTTCGCTCGCCGGGTTCGCTCGCCTGATCGCTCAGTTGCCGTGGGTGACGAACCCGGCGTCGAGCAAGGTCTTGTAGTCGGGCAGCGGCGTCGAACGGTCGACCTTCCCCTGATCCTTGGCCCAGGTTCCGAGCTCGCCGAGGGTGTCGGCGAGCTCGGGACGCAGCTGCAGGGTGTAGTCGAATTCGGGCAGGATCTTCTTGATCAGCGCCGGGCTGAGCTGGGTGGCGGCGGCCACCGCGGACACCGCGTCGTCGGAGCGCGCGGTGAGCTGGGTCCCGGCCTCACCGAGCGCGGCGAAGAAGGCGGTCAGCGCAGCCGATTTCGACGCGATGGCGGTATCGGTCGCCAGGTACAGGCTGTGCTGGTTGTAGGTGCTGCCGGTGAGCTCGACCGCGTCGTCACCCAGCGCTTCGGCCACCTGGGCCTGGTAGGGCTGGAAGATCGAGACGGCGTCGACATTGTGCTGGGTCGCCGCGGTCAGCGTCGCGGACGGCGCGACCTGCACGAGATTCGCCGAAATACCGTTGTGCGAGAGCACATTCGACGCGAAGTAGGCGGCGCTGGTGCCCAATGGCGTGCCGATCGAATGCCCGGCCAGGTTCGCGACCGAGGTGATTCCGGCGCTGCGCCGGGCGATGATTCGCGAACCCTGCCACCGCGATCCGTCCCCGACCACCCGCAGCGCGGGCGAGCGGGTCAGGGTGGCCGAGGTGGGCACGTCGGCGGCGGTGGCGATATCGAGCTGGTGGGCGGCGAGCGCCTGCAACGCCTCCACACCGGTCGAGAAATTGACGACCTTCACCTTCACATCGTGTTTGGTGAACAGTCCGGCCTGCTGGGCGACGGGAATCTGCGCCCAGGACGGGTCGACAACGAAGCCGACGGTGAGTGTCTTCGGGTCGGACTCGTCGGCGGATCCGCACGCGGTCAGCGGCAGGGCCAGCGCGAGTACGGCCAGGGCGGTGGTCAGGGGGCGGAGGAGCTTCTTCACGGCGGTTCTCTTCTTCTCGTCACATCGCGTGCTGGATACCGAGTTGGTGGTGGAGCAATCGGCGTAGTTCGCTGTAGCCGGGCTGATCGGCCAGGGCGTCCGCGGGCCGGGGCCGGGACAGTGGGTTCGTGATCTGCTCGGTGATCCGCCCGCCCGCGAGCACGCTGATGGTGTCGGACAACCGAATCGCCTCGTCGACGTCGTGGGTGACGAAGACGACGGTGCGCCGCAGCCGGGTCCACAGATCGATGAGCAGGTCCTGCATATTGAGCCGGGTCAGCGCGTCCAGCGCCGCGAACGGCTCGTCCATCAGCATGATCTCGGGTTCACCGGCGAGCATGCGCGCGATCCCGACCCGCTGACGCATCCCGCCCGACAGCTGGGCGGGCCGCTTGCGCCGCACCTCGGCGGGCAGCCCGACCAGGTCCAGCAGCTCGTCGATCCGGCTGCCGCGCAAGCGAACCGGCACCCGATGGGCGCGCAGCGCGAAGTCGATATTGCCCGCCACGCTCAGCCAGGGGAACAGCACGTCGCGCTGGAACGCGACGCCGCGCCGCGGATCGGGGGCGAGCACCGGTGTGCCATTGTCGGTGACCGTGCCCGAGGTGGGTGCGATGAGCCCGGCCAGGCAGTGCAGCAGTGTCGATTTGCCGCTGCCCGACGCGCCCACCAGCACCGTGAACGAGCCGTCCGGAACGGTCAGGTCGATCCCCCGCAGGCTGGGCTGCGCGGTATTCGGGAAGCGGACCGTCAGGTCGTGGGTGGCGATCGTCATGCCTAGCTCACCTCCCGCGCCCACCGCCGGACCGGGGCGCTGATGGCCGCGATCGCCGCGTCACCGAGCGCGCCCAGGACACCGAGCACCAGCAGGCAGAAGATCAGGCGGTCGGCCTGGGAGAACAGTTGCGCCTGATAGATCCGATACCCGAGACCCGCGGTGGTGCCGGTCATTTCGGCGACCACGATCAGCACGAACGCCATGGCCGCGCCGACCCGCACCCCGGCCACCACATCGGGCAGCGCCTCGGCGATGACGACGCGCGTCAGCGTCTGCCAGCGCCCCGCGCCGAGGCAGCGCGCGGCCTGCAGGTAGTCGGCCGGGGTTCCGGCGAAACCGGAATGGCTGTTGATCCAGACCGGAACGAACACGCCCAGGGCGATCACCAGAATCTTGCTGTTCTCGCCGATGCCGAACCAGAGAATCGCCAAGGGCACCAAACCGATCGTCGGCACCGGCGACAGCAAGCGCAGCACCGGCTGCAACAAGGCCCGGCCGGCCGCGGTGTTCGCGGTGAGGATCGCCGCGAACACGCCGGCGGCCACACCGACCAGCAGACCGAACACCGCCCGGCGCAGGCTCGCGGTGAGATCGGGGATCAGCAGACCCTCGGCCCACAGGGTGTGCCCGGCCGTCAGGATCTGCGGAACGGTCGGAAACAGCTGGCGGGGAAAGGGTTCGGCCGCGGCGACCAGGGACCAGGCCAGGACGGCCAATCCGATCCCGGCCGCGGTGCCGCCGATCGATCGCCAGGGCGGTGACCAGCGCGGGTACGTCCGTCGCGTTTCGTCCGCCACCGCGATGGTCGGCGGCGACGCGGTGCGGCCCGATGTGGTGTGCACGCTCGATGTCATGGGATTCACCTGAATTCGGCGGAGCTAGGTGGTGGGACGGACCGTCGTCCGCAGATCGACGGCGGCCAGATCGGGATGCGGCTCGAGCGGCACCCAGCCGGCGGGCACGGCCTGCGAGCGATACACCAGCGGGGTGTCGCTGAGCCGATCCACGCCGGGCACGCGCGGCTCGTGCACCTCGGGTTCACCGGCGACGCCGCGGCCTTCGTAGGGCGACACGTACTCCCACACCACGTCCCCCTGCGGGGTGACCTGGAACAGGCGGCCGTTCATGCCCTCGGTGACGAGGGTGTTGCCGTTCGGGAGCCGCTGCGCATTGCTCACGAACGAGCTGAAGAATGTCCAGGACGGCAGCCCGGAGTCCTCGGCCGTGTACTGCCACACGATCTGGCGGGTCGTCGGATCGATCTCGAGCACCCGGGATCCGGCGTAGATGCCCAGGGCCGCGGGCGGATACCCGGCGCCGCCCTGATTGTCGAAGACGAGGATATTGCCGGCGCCCGGCAGGCCGTCGGCGATGAGGTGCGGATTGTGTTGTCCGGAGATCTGATCGAGCGGCCGCGGCACCTTGTGCGCGTTGATCCGCTGATGCTGCGCGCCGGCCTCGGCCGTGAAATACGGGCCGAGTTTCCACACGATGGCGCCCGAGGTCTTGTCGATCAGTGCGATCACATTGGCCTTGCGGCTGCTGATCAGGATGTTGTCGGGCTGGAAGACGCTGTCGGGGTCCGCGCGATGCCACCGGTTGGGTCCCAGCGTCTTCGCGCTGTTGATCTCCAGGTAACCCCAGGCATCATCGGGATCACGGGCGACGGTCTCGCGCAGCGCGTCCCACCCGGTGTCGGAGAATCCGAATTCGTCGAGATGGTCACCGGCCCGCCACTCCCAGACGATCGACCCGTCGGGAGCGACCTCGTAGAGCCCCTGGTCGCCCACCACGTTCGAACCCAGCTGCGGAACCACCCGCGGAATGGTGACCAGCAGCAGCCGGTTGCCGTTGGCCAGCAGTTCCCAGTCATGGTTCTGCCGGGCGGCCCCGCCGGGAGCCTGGGTGCCCCACTCCCAGGCCCGGTCACCGTCCCAGGTCAGTTGTCCCACGGTGCCATTGGCGTAGATCCCGCCGCGCGGATCGCCGCTGGGCGCAAGCTGCACCCCGACGTCGCCCAGCCGTCCGGTCAGCGCCGGATCCAGGACGCGCGGCGGCACACCGGCGTAGGACCATTCGTGGCGCACCGCGCCGTGCATGTCGATGACCCGGGTGACGGAGTCCGCGCCGGTGAACACGATGTAGCTGTCATGGGCTGATTCCGGGTCGTAATAGGTGACACCGGTGAGTCGTACGAAGGCCATGCGTTCACTCCATCAGTCGGCTGTTAAGCGGTCGGGTCGCTGATGTAACGAATCTAATCGATTTGCGCGGGACGGAACCGGTGCGGAGACTGTAAGAATCAGAACGATTTCAAGCCTGGGCAACCAGCCCGCGAGCGACGAGAGTTGGGACCAACGTGACTGCCAAACGCGCCACCCTCGCCGATGTGGCCCGGCGAGCGGGTACCTCCACCGCCGTCGTCAGTTACGTCCTCAATGACGGGCCCCGCCCGGTCTCGGAAGCGCTGCGCGCCAAGGTGACCGCCGCGCTCGACGAACTCAACTACCGCCCCGACCGTGCCGCGCGCGCCCTGCGCCGGCCCCGCCGGTGGCGTCACCTCGGCCTGCTCGTCCCCGACGTCCGCCTCCCCCTCTTCGGCACCCTGGTCGGCCATATCGAGCTCGAGGCCCGCCATCGCGACCACCTCACCCTGATCGGCAACACCGGCTACGATCCCGAACGCGAGATCGAGTTCGCCGCGGCCTTCGTCGACTCCGGTATCGAGGGGCTGATCGTGGTCGGCGGAGCCAATGGCCCGGCCACCGCCGAATTGTGCAGGCAGGCCCGCATTCCCATCGTCTGGGTGCACAACAATCGTGACCATGTCGACGCGGGCATGGTCGGCGCGGACCATGTGCGAGCCGGGCGGCTCGCCGCGAGCCATCTCACCGAGGCCCATCGGCGCCGATCCATCGCCTTCGTCGGCGGATACACACCCGACGAGGTCGCGCACGGAGACCGCGAAACCGTCGCCCAACGATACGAGGGCTACCTCTCGGTAGTCGGAACCGATGCCGCGCAACGGATTCCCACCGATCTCACACCGGCGGGCGCCTACGCCGCCGTCCGCCGCCACCTCGCCGATCAGCCCGCTCCGGACGCCCTCGTGGTCGGCACCTACGCCCAGGCGGCCGCGACCCTGCGCGCGGTCGCCGACGCCGGACTGCGCGTCCCCGAGGACATCGCCGTGGTCGGCTACGACGCCGACGCCGCCAACACCTACGCCCCGCTCATCCTGACCACCGTGCAACAGCCGATCGACGACATCGCCCGCACCGCCCTGTCCCGCGTCCTCGACGCGGCCGGCCAGCCGAACTCCCCCGGCGCTCCCCCGTCACCGTTCGACGTCCACCTCAGCCTCGGCGAAACCTGTGGCTGCACACCGGAAGGGAAGTCATCTCCGCCCCGCGGATGAGGTGGCCCGTTCCGCGGCACCGCGCGATAGCCCTCGCATTCGAGGGACTGGGTACGGGCGGCGGAAACGAGTGACCCCGGCACGCGATGTGCGGGCCGGGGTCACTCGGGTTGCGGTGGGTCAGAGTCGAACCGGCGTCAGTACGTCGGTAGCGGCGCGGCCGTCCCGCAGGCGGGACACCTCGGCGCGGGCGAATTCGACGCGCGGGGTTTCGGCGCCGTGGTCGGTGGCGAGGGCGTCGGCCAGGTCGAAGATGGCGTCGAGGACGTAGGCGTTGCGGCGTTTGGCCGCCCGGCTGTCACCGGACTTGCGGAAGGCGCGGCGCTGCTTGGCATTTCCGCATGCGGCCTCGGCCTCGGCGGCGGTGACGAACCCGGACCTGACTTCGGGGGCCAGGATCTGGGCGAGGAAACCTCGTTCGCGGACGACGGTCACGGCGAAGACCCGGGTCGCGATGAGCAGGGCGATGATCATGATCGTGACGATGAGGCCGAGGGCGGCGGCGTTGCTCTCGGCGAAGTTCGCCATGGAATCCCACAGGCCGTGCAGGAGCATGGCGGTCAGGATCAGCAGGAGACCGCGGCCGATCCGGCGCGGTTCGGCGGGGCGGCCGAGCAGGTAGACCAGGCCGGCGCAGAACAACGCGGTGTAGAGGATGTGGCCGGTCGCGCCGGTGGCCACCCGCAGGAAGACCGTGGACAGGGAGGCGTCGACCTGGTTGGCGCCGAATTGGGAAGCGCCCGCGTTCATTCCGTACGCGATGTCCTCGATGATCTCGAAGCCCAGGCCCAGGAACGCGCCGAGGATGAAGCCGTCGAACGCGGTGCGGACCAGGCGCGGCGCGAGGGCGATCAGCAGGAGTAGGCCGAAACCCTTGGCGGTCTCCTCGGTGAACGGCGCGGCCAGGCCCGCACCCCAGTCCTGCGCCCAGGCGTGGCCGAAGACCTTGCCGTAGATGCTGATCAGCGCGTTGTTGGCATAGGAGGCCATGGACCAGGTGGCGGCGAAACCGCCCCAGGCGAAGGCGACCACGAGGATCTTCACGGGCTGGCGGGCGTAACGGTCGATGTGCTGGGTGAACCACCAGAACAACGCGCCGTAGACGGTGAAGACGACCGCGGTGACCAGGATGGCGCGACCGTAGGCGGGGTAGGTGCTCTGGATGCGGGTGGCGAACAGGACCGCGCCGGAACCGGTGAGCAGCACGTACACCCAGAACGCGAGGTTGCGTGGCTGGTAGAAGGTGAATGTCCGGCCCCAGCCGGATTCCTCGATGGCGGTGAACCGTGCTCGCGTGAGCGCGCCCGCGGAGTCGGTGGTCATTTCTGCTCCTGCGGGGTGTAGCCGATGTGCGCGATCATCTGGCCCACGTCGGTGAGGATGTCGCGTCCGGGCTGTGCGGGACCGACCGCGACGACTTGCACGCCGGTCTTGCCGAAGACGAACGCCGCCAGCACGCCATCGGTATTCGGCGCGGCGTACTTGGTGATCAGACCGGGCTCGCCGGTGCGCGCGGTGATCGCCGCCGGGTCTCCGGTCGCGGTGAACGGGCTCTTCAGCAGGGCCTCGGTGTGTTCGATCTGTGCGAGCAGCGCGGCCGGATCGCCGCTGAATTCCCCTGTGCGCACAACGAACTGGGTCCCGCCATGGGTCAGGACGGCATCGCCGGGATAGCCCTGACCGGTCGGTTCGTCCTGCTGGCGTTCGCCGCTGACCAGCGACCAGCCCCCGGCCGCGGTGAAGGTGATGCCACCGCGCAGAGCGATCACATCACCACTGACGGTGGTGTCCTGCTCCGGTATCCCCGCGTCGATCCGCGGCAGCAGGACTCCTTGCAGGAAGGCCAGTGCCAGCACGATCAGCGCCGGCAGCAAGGTGCGGCGGTCCATGCCGAGCCAGCGTCGATCCGCCGGAACCCACCGATCACCCGGGTCGAAATAGTGCTCGGAGAACGTTGTCTCGCTCTCCCTGGTGTGTGTACCCACGTCACCCTCCGATCGTGAACGCGCACACGGTAACCCGACGCCAGGGACAACTCGGGTAACGACATCTGCGACTTCGCCTGGGCGTCCGGCGCCTTGCCCTGAAACAAACCTATGTATATTAGGTTTAAACCTAATGAACTTAGGAAGGAGCGGCTCATGTCACCGCGGGTGGGCCTGAACACCGAACGCATCACGCGGGCGGCCGCCGAAATGGCCGATGCCATCGGGTTCGACAACGTCACGCTGGCCGCGATCGCCAAGCACTTCGGCGTGAAGGATCCGAGCCTCTACTCGCATGTCCGGAATCTGCAGGATCTGCGTACGCGCATCGCCTTACAGGCCGCGGTCGAGATGACCGACCGGATCGGCGTGGCGGTCGAGGGACGAGCGGGCCGCGACGCGCTGATCGCCTTCGCGAACGCCTATCGCGACTACGCCCGCGAACACCCCGGCCGCTACGACGCGACCCAGCGCAAACTCGACATCGAGGCCATCGCCGACGCCCCCGGAGCGGTCCGCAGCGTGCAACTCACCGAAGCCCTGCTCCGCAGCTACCACCTCGACGGCGCCGAACTCATCGACGCGGGCCGCCTGCTGCGCAGCACCTTCCACGGTTTCGCGACGCTCGAGACCGTCGGCGGCTTCAACCACTCCCGCGAGACCGACGGGTCCTGGGCGCGCATCCTCGACGCCCTGCATCTGCTGCTGACCCAGTGGCCGACACCGACAAAGGAGACCCCGCAATGAGATCCGAGACGCTACCGGTACCGGGCGCGACCCTCTACTACGAGGTGCGTGGCAGCGGCCCGCTCGTGCTGTTCCTGCCCGGCGGCGGGGGCGACGCGGCCTCGGTCGACCCGATCGCCGAGGTCCTCCAGGACCGATTCACGGTGGCTTCGCTGGACCAGCGCGGCTATTCGCGCAGTGCGCTCGACGGTCCGCAGCGGACACAGCGGGTCGAGGTGCAGAGCGACGATGTCCACCGGCTGCTCGGTCACCTCACCGACGAGCCCGCGCTCATCGTCGGCGGCAGCAACGGCGCGATCGTCGGACTCGATCTACTGGCCCGGCATCCGGAGCAGGTGTCGCTACTGATCGCGCACGAACCGCCGTGTTTCGCCGTCCTGCCCGACGCCGCCGCACAGCGCGCCATGATCGACGAGGTCTACACGCTGTTCCGGACCGCAGGCCCCGGCCCGGCGTCGGTGCGCTTCCTGGCGGGCATCGGCAATGCGATGAAGCCGGCCCCGATGCCCGGCGAACTGCCGCCACGCGCCGCCGAGATGTGGGCCCGACTGGCTGCCAACGGCCCGCTGATGCTCGCACACGAGCTGCGGGAATTCACCGCGTACCTCCCCGATTTCGCGGCACTGGCCCCGGTGGCCGATCGGCTGGTCATGGCCGCCGGGCGTGAGACGAAGGGCAGTCTGCCGTACCGCCCCGCCGTCGAGATCGCCCGCCGGCTGGGGATCGAGGTCACCGAGTTCCCCGGCGCCCACAATGGGATGCGCACCGAGGCCCCCGAATTCGCCGCACGACTGGCCGACATCCTGACCGCGCACCTGCGCGCCGCAGCGGCTGGGCGCTGTTAGCGTCGGCACATGATCACCGGTGCGCACACCATCCTCTACGCCGAGGACGCCGACGCGGCACGCGCCTTCTTCCGCGACGTCCTCGGCCTGGCCCATGTCGACGCGAACAACGGGTGGCTCATCTTCAAGTCGCCGCCCGCCGAACTCGCCGTGCATCCGGCCCCGGCCCCCGACAGCGGCAAGGCCGAGCTGTACCTGATGTGCGACGACCTGACCGCCACCATGACCGACCTGCGTTCCCAGGGCGTCGAATTCACCTCGGACGTCACCGATGCCGGCTGGGGTCTGCTCACCATGCTGAAGGTCCCGGGCGCGGGCGAGATCGGGCTGTATCAGCCCCGTCACGCCACCGCCTACGACCTGCCCTGACCAAGCGCGCCTACACGGTCGGTTTCCGCCACGCGGGGATCGACAGGTAGGTCGCCGCGCGCAGCAGCCATTCCACCGGGCCGTACGGGTGAGTCCGCAACCACCACGCGCTCAGCCGGATCTGAGCCAGGTAGGTGGCGACCGCGATCACGACGACCGCGACCGGCGGTACGTGATCCGCCAGGGCCAGACCGTATCCGGTGTAGACGAGCATCAGCACGACCGATTGACCGATGTAGTTGGTCGCCGCCATCCGTCCGGCCGGCGCGAGCCGGCCCACCGCGCCCGCCCACCGGTAGCGGGTAAGCCACACGATGCCCGCGGTATACCCGAGCGTCAGCAACGGATTCGCGAGTTCCTGCACCCCGTACCAGAACGACGGCAGCTCCCCGTGCAGCGTCATCAACGTCACTGTGACAGCGGAAACGGGCAGCCCCACACCGAATCCCACCGCCAGCGCGCGCGGCAGACACCGGGTCGTCCACTGCACGTCCTCGAACACGCGGCGCTTCCCGGCGGCCAAGCCGACCAAGAACATTCCCAGGGCCGGAATGCCCTGGCCGATCCAGGTGAACACCATGAACTTCGGGCCGAACTCCAGCTGGGCGCGCAGCGTGTCACCGATATCGCCGGTGAAGCCATCATGCATCCGATGCAGATCGAACACCTCACCCAGGCCGGCCAGTCCCCCATTGCCCGGCACGAATGCCAGCGACGCGAACACGAAATACAGCACCAGGCCGGTGATCAGGGCCGGGCGGGGCCGAATCCAGCGCAGCGCCACCAAGATCAGGCACAGGGCGGCGTACAGGGTGAGGATGTCGCCGATCCACAGCAACAGCAGATGCGCCAGGCCGATCAGGAACAGCGCGAGGCAGCGGCGTAACAGCCTGGGCGTGGCCGCGACGCCCGCCCGGCCGGCCGCCGCGATCTGCAATGTGAAGGAGTAGCCGAACAAGAACGCGAACAGCAGATAGAACTTGCCGAGAAAGAATCCGTCGATCACGCCGTAGACGAACCTGTCCACGATGCCGTCGAACATCGGCTGCGGATCGGGGCCCGCGCCCGGCGACGACCACAGCATGGTCGCCACCACGGTGTTGGTGACCAGAATCCCGAACAGCGCGAATCCGCGCAGACTGTCGACCACCCCGATGCGCTGACCTCGCGTCACACCGGCTACCTGGGCTTCGAGCTGTTCGGACATGCCTTCACGCTATTTCCGGCAGCGGCCCGCCACATCCACCACGACCCCGGATTCCCTATCCGACCTCCGAGGTATTGACAGCCGCGGAAGTCATCCCAGGGCAGGACCTCTGAGCAGGTCGATGAGCTTGGTTTCGGACAGTTCGCCATGTCCGGCCGCGACCAGACCCTCGAAGATCCGCTCGGCCGTGTGGCCGAGAGCCGCGGGAGTGCCGACCGCATCGGCGAGTTCGACCCCGATCCGCGTGTCCTTCAGGCGCAGGGCCGCGGTGAAGGCGATATCGCGGTCGTGCACGCCGCCGATCATCTCCGCGCACATGCGGATCACCGTCGGGCCGGCCGCACCGCCGCGCGAGAGGGTGTCGGCCACGAGCCCCAAGTCCAGACCCGCGAGTTCCGCGGTGCGCAGGGCCTCGGCGGTGGCGGCGATCTGAATGGAACCCAACAGGTTCTGGATCACCTTGTAGCTCGTGCCCGAACCGATCTCACCGAAATGCACGATGTCGGTGCACAACGGTTGGAGCAGCGGCCGCGCCGCATCGAGGTGGGCAGCGGGTGCGCCCACGAACAGGGTCAGTCGCCCCGCGGCCGCGGCGTCGGGCAGCCCGGTCACCGGGGAGTCCAGATACCGAAGACCGTGGGCGGCGGCGTGTTTCGCCAGCTCCAGCACCCAGGGCCGGGAGATGGTCGAGAACTCCACGGCGAACGCGCCCGGCGCGTACTCCCCCGCCAATGCGCCCTCCGCCCCCAACCAGGCCGCCCGCGACGCCTCGTCATCGGCGACCATGGCGAAGATCGCGTCGGCGTTCCGTGCCGCTTCCCGGGGCGTGGCCGCGAATGTCGCTCCCCGCGAAACGAGTTGGTCGGCCTTGGCCGCGGTCCGGTTGTACACCACCACCTCGTGCCCAGCGGCGACCATCCGCCCCGCCATCCCCGCACCCATCCGACCCAACCCCAGAAACGCGATCCTCGCCACGAGCCGAACCCTACCGGCCCCCGGGACCGCGCGAGCCGCCGCGGACTAGTGCCCGACCGGTTCCCAGCCGCGCTTGGGGTTCGTCTCACCCGGAGTGCGGACGTCGCGGCTGCGGTAGACGACGTAGGGGCGGGTCAGGTAGCCGACGGGGGCGGAGAAGACGTGCACCAGGCGGCTGAACGGCCAGAACGCGAACAGGACGCAGGCGGCCAGGGCGTGCAGCTGGAAACCGATGGGCGCGTTGACCATCAGGTCCGGTTCGGGCTGGAAGTAGAAGATGGACCGGAACCAGGGGGCGATGTCCTCGCGGTAGTTGTGCGGGTGGCCGGTCAGGTTGCCGTACAGCGTCGCGCCGAGGCCGAGCGCCAGGGTCAGGCCCAGCAGCACGTACATGATCTTGTCGTTGCGAGTGGTGGCCGAGAAGACCGGGCCCACCGTGCGGCGGCGATAGATCAGAATCAGCAGACCGACGACCGCCGCGACGCCCGCGATCGTGCCGAGGCTGAACGAGGCGGCGTGATAGACGCTTTCGCTGATCCCGACCGCCTCGGTCCACGATTCCGGGATCACCAGGCCGATCACGTGCCCGAGGAACACGAACACGATGCCGTAGTGGAACAGCGGCGAACCCAGTCGCAGCAACCGATTCTCGTAGAGCTGCGAGGAACGCGTGGTCCAGCCGAACTTGTCGTAGCGATACCGCCAGATCAGCCCGACGACGCACATCCCCAGGGCCGCGTACGGGACCGCGACCCACAGCAGATAGTCCTTGGCGGTGAGCGTCAATGTCGGCCTCCGATGAATTCGGGCATGTAGGTGGGCGGTGCGAACGGTTCCAGGCCGACGTCCTCGCCCGGAGGCCCGGCGGCGATGAGCTTGGCGACGGCCTCGCGCTCGGAGCCCCGCAGGACCGGCAAGGTCGCCGAGACCGATTCCAGGACACCGGTCCACGGTGACGCGAACTCCCGCAACGCCATGCGCATGACCTCGATGCCGGCGCGGTGCTCGACCAGCAGCCGCTCCCCGGGAACCGGATGCGCCGAAGCGAATTCGAGCACGACCGCCAGATGATCGGACAGTTCGTCGTCACCGAGCACCAGCCCGGCGGCCTGATAGACCTGCTTGAACCGCAGCAGCGCCATCCCGCGTTTGCGGGTGTCGCCGTAGAGGAACCAGGTCAGGTACGGGCTGAACCGTTTGCGGTGGTCGAAGGTGTCGACGTAGGCGGTCGCCACGGCGAGTGGTCGCGAGGTCTCCAGATAGGACAGCACCCGCTGCAAGGATGCGCCGACTGCTTCGGGCAGCGCCGAGACCGCGCGCGCCAGCAAGGGCAGCGAATCCAGCAGCGCCTCATCGGGATAGCCGAGCAGCAGTGATTGCACCTGCCAGGCGGCGGCCCGCTCGGAGTCGCCGACCGCGGGCCGCACGGACCTGCGCCTCATTTGCGATGCCTCCCCCGCGGCTGGGGCATGAGCCCGTCCGGGTGTCCGCGGCCGTCCCAGTTGAGCAGATTGACCCGGCCCGAACCCGCGATCGCGACCGAGCTGTCGGCGGTCTGACGCTCCTGCAGCATGCGGAAGTTCTCCACCGCCACCGGGGTCAATGTCCCGGAACTCTCACCGAAGGGGCCGGTCATCCCCGGCCCGCCGTCGTAGTCGAGGCTGCATTCGGTGGCGAGTTCTTCCAGCCCGTGCGCTTGTTCGGCGTGCGCGGCCGGAATCACGTACCGGTCGTCGTATTTGGCGATGGCCAGCAGCCGGTACATCTCGTAGATCTCCTTCTCGGTCATACCGACCTTGGTGGCGATCTCGGGACGGGTCTCACGGCCCAGGTTCACATCGCGCATGTAGCTGCGCATGGCGGCCAGCTTGCGCAGCACGCCATCGACGACCTCGGCGTCGCCGGCGGCGAACAGTTCGGCCAGGTACTCCACCGGAATCCGCAGGGCCTCGATGGCGGCGAAGAGATTGCCGTGATCCTCGGCATCGTTGCCGGTGTCGCGCAAGGCGTCCACCACCGGCGACAGCGGCGGGATGTACCAGACCATCGGCACGGTCCGATATTCCGGATGCAGCGGCAACGCGACCCGATAGGTGCGGATCAGCGCGTACACGGGTGAGTTCTGCGCGGCCTGCACCCAGTCCCGTGGAATCCCCTCGCGTTCGCAGGCCGCGATCACCTCCGGATCGAACGGGTCCAGGAACGCGTCCCGTTGCGCCGCATACAGATCCTTCTCGTCCGGCGTCGCCGCCACCTGGGCCACGGTGTCGGCGTCGTAGAGCATGACCCCGATGTAGCGCAGCCGCCCGACACAGGTTTCCGCGCACACCGTCGGCAGCCCGACCTCCACCCGAGGGAAGCAGAACGTGCACTTCTCGGCCTTGCCGGTGCGGTGGTTGAAGAACACCTTCTTGTACGGGCAGCCCGACACGCACATGCGCCAGCCGCGGCACCGGTCCTGATCGACC
The DNA here is from genome assembly GCF_053602115.1 of Nocardia sp. NPDC004582. NCBI lineage: Bacteria > Bacillati > Actinomycetota > Actinomycetes > Mycobacteriales > Nocardiaceae > Nocardia > Nocardia sp. NPDC004582. Next base: position 30,649 of record NZ_JBSGCY010000010.1, read on the forward strand.
AGCACGATGCCGTCCTCGGCCCGCTTGTAGATCGCGCCGGACGGACACGAGGCGGCGCACGCGGGATTGAGGCAGTGCTCGCAGATGCGCGGCAGATAGAACATGAAGGTGCGCTCGAACTCGAACCTCACCTTGTCGCCGAGCTGCCGGGCGATGGGGTCCTGGGCGGCCAGTTCCGGTGCGCCGCCGAGGTTGTCGTCCCAATTGGCCGACCAGGTGATGGCGGTGTCCTTGCCCGTGATCAGCGACTTGGGCCGGGCGACCGGCGTGTGCTGCTGGACGGGCGCGGTGGTCAGCGTCTCGTAGTCGTAGGTCCAGGGCTCGTAGTAGTCCTTCAGCTCCGGCAGGATCGGATTGTCGAAGATGGTGAACAGCTTGCGCATGCGCCCGCCGCCACGCAGTCGCAACCGGCCCTTGCGGTCCAGCGTCCACCCGCCGCGCCACTTGTCCTGATCCTCATAGGTGCGCGGATATCCCTGTCCGGGACGGGTTTCGACATTGTTGAACCACACGTACTCCACCCCGGCCCGATTGGTCCAGGTCTGCTTGCAGGTGACCGAGCAGGTATGACAGCCGATGCACTTGTCGAGATTCATCACCATCGCCAGCTGCGCCATGGGCTTCATCGGTAACGAACCTCCTGGTCGGTGCGGCGGCGGATGACCGTCACCTCGTCACGCTGATTGCCGGTGGGGCCGAGATAGTTGAAGGCGAACGACAATTGGGCGTAGCCGCCGATCAGGTGGGTGGGCTTGATCAGCAGCCGGGTCAGCGAGTTGTGGATGCCGCCGCGCTTGCCTGAGCTCTCGGCCAGCGGCACATCGATCAGCCGGTCCTGGGCGTGGTTCATGTAGACCGTGCCCTCGGGCATGCGGTGGGTGATGATGGCGCGGGCCGCGACCACACCGTTGCGGTTGACCGCCTCGATCCAATCATTGTCGCGGATACCGAGTTTCGCGGCGTCGACATTCGACATCCAGATGCCGGGGCCGCCGCGCGAGAGGCTGAGCATGAACAGGTTGTCCTGGTACTCGGAGTGAATCGACCACTTCGAGTGCGGGGTCAGGTAGCGCAAGGTCAGCCCCGCCTCGCCCTGTTCGCCCAGCGGTGGTTCGGAGAACAGGGCGGTCATGTTCAGCGGTGGCCGGTAGACCGGCAGCTGCTCGCCGACCTCCTCCATCCAGTCGTGGTCGAGGAAGAAGTGCTGGCGTCCGGTGAGGGTGTGCCACGGCTTGTTCCGCTCGACATTGACCGTGAACGGCGAATAGCGCCGGCCGCCGGTCTCCGAGCCCGACCACTCCGGGGAGGTGATCACCGGCACCGGCGCGACCTGGGTGTCGGCGAAGGTGATCCGCTTGCCCTCGTGCTCGGCGGCCAGATCGGCCAGCCGGGTGCCGGTGCGCTGCTCCAGGGTCTTGAATCCCTGGGTCGCCAGATGACCGTTGGTGGTGCCCGACAGCGCCAGAATCGCCTCGCACGCATCGATATCGCGCTTCAGCGACGGCCGCCCGGCGGCCGGACCGTCCCGCACCACACCGTTCTTACGGGCCAGGTACGCGACCTCGCGCTCGACGTCGAAGGTGATGCCCTTGGTGGTCGCCCCCAGCTTGTCCAGCAGTGGGCCGACGGCCTGCATCTTGGCGAACACCGCGCCGTAGTCGCGCTCCACGACGGTGAGACGCGGCATGGTGACGCCCGGAATCGGTTCGCACTCACCGGCTTTCCAGTCGCGCACGATGCCGCGGGCATTGGCCATCTCGTCCGGGGTGTCGTGCAACAGCGGGGTGGCGACCAGATCCTTGCGCACGCCCAGATGCCGCCCGGCCAGCTTGCTGAACTCCTCGCCGATGGTCATGAACGCGTCCCAGTCGGTGCGCGTCTGCCACGGCGGCGCGATGGCCGGACTGAACGAGTGCACGAACGGGTGCATATCCGTCGAGGACAGGTCGTGCTTCTCGTACCAGGTGGCCGCCGGCAGCACCACATCGGAGAACAGGGTGGTGCTGGTCATCCGGAAGTCCAGGGTGAGCAGCAGATCCAGCTTCCCGACCGGGGCCTGCTCGCGCCACACCACATCGGTGGGCCGGTTCTCCGGCGGGGCCTGCTCGGCGCGCAGCGAATTGTCCGCGCCGAGCAGATGCGCGAGGAAGTACTCGTTGCCCTTGGCCGAGGAGCCCAGCAGATTCGAGCGCCAGATGGTGAGCAGCCGCGGGAAGTTGGCGGGGTTGTCGGGATCCTCGCCCGCGAAGCCGAGCCGACCCGACTTCAGTTGCGCCACCACATGATCCGCGGGCGTGACACCGGCCGCCTCGGCCTCGTCGACGAGGTCGAGCGGGTTGCGGTCGAAGGTGGGGAACGACGGCATCCAACCCATGCGCGCGGTCTTGGCGAGCAGATCGGCGGTGGTCTTCCCGGCGAAATGACCGACCCCGTCGGTGGTGGTCAGCTGGTCCGCGGTGAACGGGTCATAGCGGAACTGGTCGGTGTGCAGGTACCAGTAGGCGGTCTGGATCATCTGGCGCGGCGGGCGCGCCCAATCCAGCGCGTTGGCCACCTGCGCCCACCCGGTCACCGGGCGGCATTTCTCCTGGCCGACGTAATGCGCCCAGCCGCCGCCGTTCACGCCCTGGCACCCGGTCAGCGTGGTCAGGGCCAGGAAGGCGCGGTACATGGTGTCGGAGTGGAACCAGTGGTTGGTGCCCGCGCCCAGCAGGATCATCGACCGGCCGCGCGATTCCTCGGCATTGGCGGCGAATTCGCGTCCGATGCGGGCGGCCTGCTCGGCCGGGACGCCGGTGATGATCTCCTGCCAGGCCGGGGTGCCCGGCTGCGCGGCGTCGTCGTAGCCGGTGGGCCACTTCCCCGGCAGGCCCGGGCGTTCCACGCCGTAGCGGGCCAGCAGCAGATCCATGACGGTGGTGACCAGATGACCGCCGATGGTGCGGGCGGGCACGCCGCGCTGCAGCTCGCCGGCGCCGCCGTCACCGGTGTCGAAGCGCGGCAAGGTGACCGCGACCGCGCTCTGGCCGTCCACCGAGAGCAGCGGTTCGATGCCGCCCAGCTCCAGATTCCACTTCCCGGCACCCTCGTCGCCGTAACGGAAGCCGAGAGAACCGTTGGGCACCACCGGTTTTCCGCTCTGATCCAGCAGCACCGTCTTGAACGCGGCATTGGCGTCGCTGGAGTACTCGGGCAGGTCGGCGGCGGTGAGGAACTTGCCCGGCCGGAAGCCGTCGCCCGACTTCTCCAAGCGCACCAGGAAAGGCAGATCGGTGTATTTGCGCGCGTACTCCTCGAAGTACGGCACCTGGCGGTCGACGAAGAACTCGCGCAGGATCACGTGCCCCATCGCCATGGCCAGCGCGCCATCGGTACCCGGATGCGGGGCGAGCCACTCGTCGGCGAACTTCACGTTATCGGCGTAGTCGGGGGCGATCGAGACGACCTTCTGACCGCGGTAGCGCGCCTCCGCCATCCAATGCGCGTCCGGGGTACGGGTCACCGGGACATTGGAGCCCCACATGACGAGATAGCCCGCGTCCCACCAGTCTCCGGACTCGGGGACGTCGGTCTGGTCGCCGAACACCTGCGGAGAGGCCACCGGCAGGTCGGCGTAGAAGTCGTAGAACGACAGCATGCAGCCGCCGACCAGGGAGATGAAGCGCGATCCGGCGGCGAACGACGCCATGGACATGGCCGGGATCGGCGAGAATCCGGCGATCCGGTCGGGGCCGTACGCCTTCACCGTGTGCACATGCGCCGCGGCGACGAGTTCGACCGCCTCCTCCCAGGTCGCCCGCACCAGTCCGCCGCGGCCGCGCACGCTCTTGTAGCGCCTGGCCAGTTCCGGATCGGAGACGATCGACTCCCACGCCAGCACCGGATCTCCGGTGCGCGCCTTGGCTTCCCGGTACAGCTCGAGCAGCACACCGCGCACGTACGGGTAGCGCACACGGGTCGGCGAGTAGGTGTACCAGCTGAAGGCGGCGCCGCGCGGGCAGCCGCGCGGTTCGTACTCGGGGCGGTCCGGGCCGGTGCTGGGGTAGTCGGTGGCCTGGGTCTCCCAGGTGATGATGCCGTCCTTGACGTAGACCTTCCACGAGCACGAGCCGGTGCAGTTGACGCCGTGGGTGGAGCGCACCACCTTGTCGTGGGACCAGCGGTCGCGATAGAAGTCGTCGGCCTGCCGTCCGCCGCGCAGGAATTCGCTGCGTCCGTCGGGCGAGATGTCGGCGCGGGTGAAGAATCGGCGCGATCGGATCAGCGCCTCGGTGAGTTCGCTGTCGACCACACCGCTGCCGTCGCTTCGCGCCATCTGCCCCTGCCTCTCACCGTGACGCGGCGGCACCCGTCGCGCGTTCCACTTCCCGAGCACACGAACAGTCCGAACCTACCGGCAAATTTCGGGCAATCGACGAATTTCGCAGGCGTCAGTTATCCGAGAGAAATACGTCGGTCGAGCGCAGGATTTGTCAGAAGGACTCGACGGTCACGGGCTGCACCCGCAGGCCGACCGCGATCTCCGACAAGCCGAGCGCGACGGTCAGCAGTCCCACCGTGATCGACAGCGGCGGCAGCGCCGTGAACGGCGCGACCGCGACACCCATGCCCGCGGCCACCGTCGCCAGCCCGATCAGCTCCAGCCCGGCCGCCCCCTCGTACTGCTCCGACCACACCCCGACGATCGCCTGCACGATTCCCCGCAGCACCCAGCCGATCCCGATCCACAAGGACAGCAAGGCAACCCACTCGCCGCCGTCGAGAGTCCACAGCGCCAGCACCAGGGCGACCACCGCACTCAGCACCTCGAGCCATTTCAGGGCGGTGTGGATGCGAGCGCCGAACGCCATCACCAATTGGAAGGCCGCCGAGGCCAGCAGCACCAGCCCGAAGAGGATCCCCGCCACCTGCCACGATTTGTCCGGCCAGACCGCCAGGACCACCCCCAACACGGCCGAGCAGCCGCCGGTCACCACCAGCGACTGCCAAGCCCAATCGGCGAAAACCTCGCTCCGCCCCACGATCCGGTTGGTGGGCACCTATTCATGATATGACCGGTTTGCCCAGGTAATTGGACGTTTGCGTGACCGCTCGGCGAGTCGGGGCCGTTCCAAGGTCAGGGAGCGCTCAGGAAAACCCCGCGCGGCGTAGTGCCGTCCGGGGCCGACCACGGCGCGTCCAGATGACTGCGATCGCGGCCCGGCGCTCCGCCCGTGGCGAGCCGCCGGTGCACCCGGATCAGCTCCGCGCCCGCATTGGTGGAACGGTCGGAATCGAAGGCGATATCGGTGTGGGCGTCGGTGTCGATCACCGTGGGCCGGAATCCCGGTGCGGGCGAGAGGATATCGCCGGGCACCACGTGCACCGTCAGATCCGGGGTGTCACTGGTGTTCTGGTCCTGCGCGGCGGCCTTACCGGTCAGCAGCAGGGCGGCCTGCTCGATGAAGACCGGGTCGTGCGGGGCGTCGTAGAGCCAGCGCAGGCCCAGCACACCGTGCTCGGAGGTGCCGATCAGCGCGTGGTCCAGACCCTCGACGCGGGCGCCGCGGTAGGTCATCGGCACCAGATACGCCACCGGCACGGGCCCCGCCAGGTCGGTGACGACCATGAGCTCGATGCCGACCTCGCCATCGGGGTCGTCGAGCCGGAATCCGCCCGACTTGACCAGCGCGGGCGTCCCGGCCCCGGCATGCCAGTGTCGGGTCGGTAGCCACGCCGTCAGCAATTCCAGCTTGGCGGGCTGCATGGTCGTCTTGTGGATCTCGGCCATACATCCATCCTGCCAGAGTTCGGTCGAATCGCGGCCGAACCCCTTGCGGTGGACCATTATTCGCCGATGTCAGCGCAGCTTTCGGAAGAAGTCACGCAGATCCCGGGTCAGCAGATCGGGGGTCTCCATCGAGGCGAAATGCCCGCCGCGATCGAACTCCGACCAGTGCACGACCGTGTTCTGCCGTTCGGCCAGGCCGCGAATCGTGCCATTGCCGGGAAACACCGCCACCCCGGTCGGCACCCCGGAGTTGGGCAGCGCGGCGCCCCAGTGCCGGGACTCCTTGTACAGGCGCATCGACGAGCCGGCGGTATCGGTGAACCACAGCACCGAGAGGTTGGTCAGCAACAGATCGCGGTCGATCGCGGCGTCCGGAGTCTCGCGCGCGGGATCGGTGAAGGTGTTCACCACGTCGAGCACCCACGCCAGCAGACCCGCCGGGGAATCCGCGACAGCCGGCGCGAGGGTCTGCGGGCGGGTCGAATGCATGCCCGCGTAGCCGGAGGTCTCGCTGCTGCTCCAATCCTTCAGCCGTGCGAGTTTGCGCTGATCGCTCTCGCTGTAGCCGGAACCGTCGTCGTTCCAGGACGGAATCGTGATGGGATCGTTGAGGTGCACCCCCGCCACCCGATCGGGCACGAGCCGGCCGATGCCGGGAGCGATGAAGGATCCCGCGTCACCGCCGTGCGCGCCGAAGCGGGTGTAGCCCAGAGCGGACATGAGCTTCACGATCAGCTCGGCCGACCGCTCGGTCGCGGCGTCCCCCGCCCGCCGTGTCGGACCCGAGAAGCCGAACCCCGGTAGCGTCGGGATGACCAGATGGAAGGCGTCGGCCGGGTCGCCGCCGTGCGCGCGAGGGTCGGTGAGCGGGCCGATCATGCCGGTGAAGTCCTCGAACGGCCAGCCGTGCACCAGCACCAGCGGCAGGGCGGCCGGCTCGAGTGAGCGGACGTGCGTGAAATGCAGTCGCTGACCGTCGATCTCGGTGACGAACTGCGGATGGCGGTTGCGTTCGGCCTCGTGGACGCGCCAGTCGTAGCCGCCGCCCCAGTACTCGCACAACTCGCGCACGTACGCGGTCGGGATGCCGTAAGACCAGCCCACCTCGGGCAGGTCGGCGGGCCAGCGGGTGCGGGCCAGGCGGGTCCGCAGGTCGTCGATGTCGGTGGCCGGAATGTCGATTCGGAAGGGCTCGAAAACCGTCATGCCTCCACGGTAGGAACCAACTAGGTCAGATGCGGTCCTAATCCGTCCACCGATTCCGCTACCACCGGGTCGCGTTCTAGGCTGGTACGCAAGCGTTTCAGCCGCAGCGAGGCGGCGCGACCGGAGGGACTCGCACCGTGACCACCACCTTTCCGTCCGGCCCGGCCATACCCCCGATCGTGCAGACCGCGATCTACACCAAGTCACGCGGAGCGCTGCTGCGGTTCGCCGCGCGCCGTCACGGTGACACCTTCACCCTGCACCTGGCCGCGCCTTACGCCGAGAACCTGGTGGTTTTCACCCGGCCCGAACACATTCGCGAGATCTTCGCCGGTGATCCCGCGGATCTGCATGCCGGCGAGGGAAATCGGGTGCTGGCGCAGATCCTGGGAGAGCACTCGCTGCTGATCACCGATGAGGACGAGCATGCCCGCGCACGGCGCCTGCTCATGCCGGCCTTCGTGGGATCGTCGCTGCGCGGCTATCGCGCACTCGTCGACGACATCGCGAAAACCCATGTCGACCGGTGGGTTCCCGGCACGACCGTGCACACCCTGGACCGCATGAACGAACTGACACTCGATGTCATCATGCAGGTGGTGTTCGGAATGACCGACGCGGACCGACGCACCGCGCTGGTGCCCCGGCTGCGCGAGGTCGTGAACGTCAGCCCGATCATCATGTTCGGCTGGAAATACCCGTTCCTGGCGCGGCGCGGCATGTGGAAACGGTTCCGCGCCACCCAATCCGCCATCGACGAGCTGCTCTACCGTGAGATCGCCGAACGCCGGGCGCAACCGAACCTGGACGCGCGCGACGATGTGCTGTCCCGGCTGCTGGCCGCCGGATCCGGCGAGAACCCCGCCGACGCGCCGCTGACCGACGCCGAACTGCGCGACCAGCTGATCACCCTGCTGCTGGCCGGACACGAGACGACCGCCTCCGCCCTGTCCTGGACCTGCCACGAGCTGGCGGCCAACCCCGAGATCCAGGCCCAGGCCCGCCGCGCGGCCCACGACGGCGACGAGAAGTACCTCGAGGCGGTGCTGAAGGAATCGATGCGGCTGCACACGGTTATCGCGGGCACCGGCCGCAAACTCACCCGCGACCTGACCATCGGCGGCTTCGACCTGCCGCGGGGCACGGTGATCGCGACGTCCATCATCCTCGCTCACGAACGCGCCGAGGCCTTTCCGGACGCCTTCGCCTTCCGGCCCGAACGCTTCCTCGACGGGTCGGTCGCGCCCAATACGTGGCTGCCGTTCGGCGGCGGCGTGCGACGGTGCATCGGAGCCGGGTTCTCACTGATGGAGGGCACGGCGGTCTTGCGGGAAATCCTTACCCGCTACCGGCTTTCGCTGCCGCAGGGCAAGACCGGCGAACCTGTCCGGATCCGCAACATCACGCATGTTCCGGCCCACGGTGCCCCGGTCGTGGTCACCTCGCTCCCCTAGCCCCGGTCCGGGAATTCGGGTGCTCGGCGCACGTGAGCCTGCGCGACGTAGGCCGAGCACTCGTCACATTCGCTGATGATGGCGTGGCGGCAGGCGAGCAGATGCTCGAGGAAGTGTTCCGTGGCCTCGAGCAGCGCGATACGCTGGCGCACTTCGGCGCGACGGTCGTTGATGATGGCCCGGCGATCGGTGTGCTCGCTGAGCCCGAGCTGCCGGATCTGGCTCAGCGACAAGCCGGTTCGCTGCAGGGTCAGGATCGCGCGGGCGTAGTCGAGGATGTGCTCGTTGTAGCTCCGGTGACCCGACGGGCTGCGTGGCGGGGCGAGCAGGCCCATCGATTCCCAATGCCGCAGCACGTGCGTCTCCACACCGAGTGCCGCGGCGGCGTCACCGATTCCCATCTCCTGCGCTGTGGTCACGATTCTCCCCTTTACTTCAGGTCGACCTTAAGTATTAACGTTCCTTCATGTCCGATCCAGTACGCAAGCCCACGCTCCTGCAATGCTGCACCGCCGCAATCGGTTCCCTGCACGGTGCGGTCCGGCCGCGGCCCGCCGACCAACGGTTCCTGCGCTCGCTCACCGATGCGGGACTGCCGCGCGCCGAGCGCACCGTCACCATGACGGCGCTGACCAACTTCCCCCGCCCGGTGCCGACCGGGGTGGTCGTGGAAGGAGTGTCCAGTCCGCGCCGCATCACGAGCGCCTTGAACTCCTTCGTCATCCAGCACCCGGAAGCGACCTTCATCGTGGACCCGGGCTTCTGCCTCGACGCCGAGCGACGCGCCATCGCGCAACTGCCCGCCGTGATCCGTCCCGTCGCGCGTCCGCCCGCCGAGACCGTTCCGACCGCCACCGCCCTGCTCGCCGAACCGGGCCTGCCCGCACTGGATTTCGCGCTGCCCACCCACGCCCATTGGGACCATGTGTGCGGTCTGCTCGACCTGCCCGGACTGCCCGTCCACCTGCACAGCGTCGAGCGCGACTGGGTCATGACCGGTCCCGACGCGCCCGTGGGCGGGGTCCGCGACTCCCTCGTCGACCGTCCGCACCAGGAGTTCGACCTCGATGGTCCCCCGATCCTCACCTTCACCCGCAGCCACGACCTCTTCGGCGACGGCAGCGTCGTTCTGGTCGACCTCGCCGGGCACACGCCGGGCAGCATCGGTGTTCTCGCGCATACGGCGCACGGCTGGAAACTGCTCGCCGGCGACGCGGCGTGGCACACCCTGCAAATCGACCGGATTCGCCAGAAGGCCACCTACCCGGGCATCTTCATGGACCACGACCGCGACGCCACCTTCAAAACCCTGCACCGCCTGCACCTGGCACAACGCCTCGTTCCGGTGATCCCCACCCACGATCACGATGCGACGGCGCTGCTGACCGTACCCAACCCGAGGATCGCCGAATCGCTACCGTGACGCCTGACCGCCCTAATGGAATTCCAGTGGCGTGTCATGGTGTTTCGCCGCGTACGGCTTCGGGGCGGTGCCACGCTCGCGCTGTTCGAGCAGCTCGGCGTACTGTCTGCGCGGCGTGTCCGGCATGTCGAATTCGGCGCGCGCCTGGGCCGGGGTGTAGGTCACCGGGTTCTCGGCGGGGACGCCGAGCAGCACCGGCGCGAGAATCGGCGCGGTGCGCGGCGAGATCTTCTCGACGACGCGAAGTTCCAGTGCGGGGCTGCGAGCCAGCATCCACAGCAACGGACGCACCACGGCGGTCGCGACCACGTCGGTGCTCCGGCGCTGCGGGGTGCCACTGAGCCGTCGCATCCACGCCGGCATCGTCGCGATGACGGCACGCCGGGTCACCGCGTTCAGGGGGCGGCGCACCGCGGCGGGCAGGGATTGCGGCAGCACCTGGGCGGACAGATCGAGCAGGTAGTCCATCATGTCCTGGGCGACCACGGAACCGACGAGATGCGGCCGGTACGCCTCGAAGTACTCCTGGACCCCGGCGCGGGACCGCGGCACCTGGTCCGGATCGATGGTCTGGAATTCGGCCGCCACCGCACACTGCCGCCAGTATTCGTCCTCGACCTCGGGCGCGAGCTTGCCCGGCCCGAACACCTCGTAGGTGTAGAGGATCGAGTGCCATGCCGTCAGGTGGATCCACAGCTGCGAGTCCGGATCATTGGCGTCGAACCGCTTGCCGGTGATCGGCTCCACGCCGACGGATCGCGCGTGAATCTTCATCAGGACGTCGGCGGCGTCGAGCACGGACTTGGCGTCGGAGAACAGCACCGTCGCGAAGTACTGCATGGTCCGGTCGTACCGCAATGGCGTCCGTTGTCTGACCTGTCCGCTGGCCTCGACCGAGGCGACCAGAAACGGGTCGAGTTCCTCGATGACGACCGCGCGCGCGAAGCCCAGCAGGATCGAGGTCGGATACGACCACACCCGCCACGCGGCCGAGCCCGGCCCGAAGAATCCTTCATCCCGGTGCGGTTGCGGTGCCTGTGACCTCGCGTGGCGCTTCAACGGACTCGTCACCATCCCCTACGCTGCTCGAGCTCTGGACTGGTATTCCGTTCCTGCTACTGGTGAGGCTACTCCACCCACGACCGGCTCATCCCCCGCCGCCGGCGCCCGCTACGCAGATCACCGAGCGGCTACGGTGAAGCCATGGGAATTACCGTACGCCCGGCACATCTATCCGATATTCCCGAATTGTCCCGAGTACTCGGCATCGCGTTCTCCGACGATCCACTCATCTCCTGGCTCATCCGCGATGACGCCACCCGCGCTCGCCGTGCGGCGGCACTGTTCGCCGCGCAGGCCCGCCACCACTTCATCCCACTGGGCGGAGTGGAGGTGGCCTGCAATGACGCCAATTCCATCGTGGGCGCGGCACTGTGGGCGCCGCCGGGGCACTGGCATGTTCCCGACGCCGCGACCCTGCGACAGCTGCCGGCGCTGGCCGTCGTCTTCCGGCATCGCCTGCTGACCGCCGGCCGGTTGGCCGAGACCATGGCGAGCGAGCATCCTCGCGAACCGCACTGGTACCTCGCCGTCATCGGAACCCTGCCGGGCGTGCGCGGGCAGGGATTCGGTCAAGCCCTGCTCAATTCGCGTCTGGATCGCTGCGACGCGGACGGCCTGCCGGCCTATCTGGAATCCAGCAAACCCGACAACGTTCCCTACTACGAGCGGTTCGGCTTCGACGTCACCGGCACACTGGACGCCACTCGCGGCGGGCCGCCGCTGTGGCCGATGTGGCGCGCACCGCGCTGAGCACGCGATAGTCGTTCACCGGATCTCGGCGCCCCACGCGGACGTCAGCCACACCTGCCGGACGGCGGCCATTCTGCGCTCGGCGGCCGCGGTGTCGCCGCCCACGGTCTCCTCGCGCACGACCGCGACCGTCATGGCGACGAGCACGCTGATCAGGGCGGGCAGATCGGTGGTGGCCGGGCGCATCCGGTTGGCGTCGACCTGGCCTTGAACGAAGGTCGAGAGCTTGGTCTCCAGATTGCCGATGAACGCATCCCACATGGTGCGCAGTTGGGCGTCGGTGTCGCGCGATTGCGCGCAGGCGTTCAGCAGGTGTGCGTGGCGGCGCCAGACCGCGACCGCGCTGTCGATCATGCGGATGGAGAAGGCCGCGGGGGGCTCCTGGTTGTCGTAGGAGGTCAATTCGCTGGTCTCCTGGTCTATTTCGGCCCAGACCTCTTCGAGGGCGGCGGCGACCACCGCGTATTTGGACTCGAAATAGAAGTAGAACGCGGGGCGGGAGACGCCGGCGTGCTTGGCGATCCGCAGCACCGACATATCCGTGATGGACACCGTGCGCAGCAGGTCGGTGACCGCGTCGATGATCAGGGCGCGCTGCTGGTCGCCCCGGCTGGGCGGGCGACGGTCCCCGGCCACCGTGCGTGCGGCTGCCTGTGTCATCGACTGCACCTCCGAATCCTGGGTTTCCTCGCACAGTCTACCCACTATTGACACATTGTCAGACAAGCTGACAGAGTGTCAGGTATGGGTTGCTGTCTTGCCGTGGCTTATCTGATCGCACTCGCCGGATTCGGATGGCGCTTGCTGACCCGCCGTGGCGGGACACCATCGACCTCGGCGCCGCAGCCCGCCGTGCGCAACGCGCCATCCCGGACCGCGGGCAGTCCCGCATGACGACCGGCGCACCGTACCCACCGAGCGGCCGGACCCGCCAGGTTCGAGCCCCCTTACCCGAGGGGCTCGGCCGAATCAACGCGACGACACGTCGAAAGCTGTTGCGCGCCATGGCCTGCTGGGGCGCGGTGTGGCTGGCGTCCGCCGCGACCGTGGTCGCCGATATCTCCCATTCGGTCACCGCGTTCGCCCTCGGGCTGGTCGTACCGGGCGGTGGACTGCTCTACGGCGGCCATCCGCTGCTCATGGCGCTCACCTGGCTGGGCTGTCTGGCTGCGCTGTTCGCGTGGTGGGCCTTCGGGCCGGTGGTGCTGCCGCCGCTGCTCTGGGTCGCGTCCGCGCTACTCGGCGCCGCGAAGAGCGGCCCTGCCGTGTGGTCGTGGGCGGCAGCGGCGGTTCTCGCGACGCCCTTCGTGATCGTGCCGACCGCGTTCGGGACATTCCTGGCGCGACGATCGGCCCAGCGCCGGTGTGGTCGAGAGGTGAACGCGCGCTTGGCCTCCCACACCTTCACCATCACCGGCGCGCCGGCCGCTCCGCCGGTGGCCGAACATTCGGCCGAAGACCTCGCCGCGCTGCGCTACGCCCTCGACCTCGCGCTGCAACCGCTCGACCATTTCGACGGCTTCACCAGGATCGATCAGTTCCGGGAGGCGGCCCTGCGCTACCAGCTCAACGAGCTGAGCTACGCCCTGGCGACGGCCCAGTACTCGCGAACGCCCGCCTTCACCGGCTATCTCGCCGAGGCGCAGCGCAACGCCATCGAGAAGATGCTGGACCGGCGGGTCTGGGGCTACTGGGCGCTGGAGAATCTCTGGGGCAATCTGCGCTGGAATCCGGACCCGGCCGACCGGGAGAACATCATGCTCACCGGCTACCTCGGCCAGATGGTCGGCATGTACGAGACCCTCAACGACGATCGGTACTCCGCCCCCGGCGCGCTCACCTTCCGCTGGAACGACCGCCGCGTCTACCCGAACAGCTTCGCGACCATCGCGGAATCGGTGCACCGCAACATGATCGCCGGGGACTACACCCTGTACCCGTGCGAACCGAATTGGGTCTACACGGTGTGCAACACCTTCGGGCTCAACACCCTGCTCACCCACGATCGCCTGCACGGCACCGCACTGACCGCCGATGTCATCGACCGCCTGCATCGCGCCTACGAATCGGAGTTCCTGCGCCCCGACGGCCGGATCATCGGCGTCCGCAGCGCCCGGCTGGGCGGCTCCTGGAACTTCTGGGCGGGCCCGGCGATTCAGCTCACCACCGCGCTGTGGCTCCACGCCGGGCTGCCGGAGTACGCGCAGCGGGCCTGGTGGCTGGTGCGGGACCAGGAGATTCGCATCGACGGTGACCGGGTCGGGTTTCCGCCGCGGGCGAGCTCACGGGTCGATCCGGGCAACTATCGGCTCGGCGGCGCCTACGGGCAGGTCATGATCGCTTCGGCCGCCCGGGAGATGGGCGGCGAGGACGTCGCGCGCACAGCGCTGGCGGGTATCGAGGAGCTCGGCGACCCGGTGCACGCCAACGGCGTTCGCTACTACGCGGGACTGTCCGGACTGGGCAACATGTACGCGCTGCAGTTCCGGTTCAACCGAGCCGCCGGCCTTCGCGATCAGATCGCCTTCGGAGCACCTCCGCACTGGCGGACTGGGCCGGTGCTGGCCGAGGCGGCGTATCCGGAGGTGCAGGTCGCGCGGGCGGTCACCGATGGACGCGCCCTCGACCTGGTATTGAGGCCGGGTAACGGCCTGTGCCGCACCACAGTACGGATCGCGCGCCTGGAACCCGGCCGAGCCTACCGCGTGGCTGGAGCGCGGGAGGCGGAATTCACCGCGTCGCTCGTCGGCGAGGCTCTCATCGATATCGATCTCGGAGGTCGTCATGAAGTCCACATCACCCCGCGATAAGGGAGAGCTGATCTTCGGCCGCGAGCTCAGCCGCCGATTGGTCGACCTCGATCCGGTGCGCGACAACGAGGAAGCCACCCGGCTCAGCATCGAGGTCCGGTACGGCGACGCCATTTTCGTGCACGCCGCCTACACGGTCGCCTTCGCGCGGCAGGTCGCGATCCCGTCCATCTCCCGGGTCGTGTACCGGCGCGGAACCGGCGACATGATGCACGACGTGCGTCGCCGCAACGACGACACACTGGTGTTCTTCGGTGAGATGCTCAGGCACGGCCACAGCAGTGCGAGCGGTCGCGCGGCCATCGATCGGATGGAGGCCATCCACAGCCGTTTCGGGATCAGCGATCAGGACAAGCTCTACACCCTCGCCTCGCTCGCCTTCGAAGCGGACCGGATCCTCGACCAGCTCGGACTGTCGGTCTTCACCGACGCGGATCGGCTGGCGCGGTTCCACTTCTGGCGCGGGGTCGGTGAGCGCATGGGGCTCGAGGTGCCCGCCACTCGCGCCGAGCTGCTGGCCTGGACATTCGACTACGAGAACGCCCACTACGCCTACACCGAGGGCGGTCGCGCTCTCGTCGATCAGCTCTTCGACGACTGGCGGCAGCGCTGGTTCCCGGGTCCGCTGCGCCCGCTGGCCGACAACGCGCTGCTGCTGATCCTCGACGATCAGCTGCGGGCGACCCACCGCCTTCCGGACCCGTCCGCGGCCACACGGCGCATCGCGCCCTCGATCATCAACTCGTACATGAAGTTCCAAGCCGCGCGACCGCACCGGCTCGATCGATCGTGGGTCGATCACTTCCGCCGGGATTCCGCGGGACCCGTCGACCTCGAACAGATCGGATACCGGCCGGGCCGCTACGGAGTCGGGCGTCCCGATTGATCGATCGCCCTGTGACCAGAAATGACGATGCACCAGCAGCTGGTCGCTACCGGTGCATCCTCGTGTGCGGCGATCAGGGCTTGCTGGCCATACCGCCGACCACCAGCTGTTCCCAGACCGTCAGCTCGGGCTGATGCCCCTCGGCGTCCTCCGCGCGCCACTGGACGCACGGGCGCAGGTCGTCCTCGTCGAGCGCGAGCGTGCCGAAGCAGGCGCGGATCTCGTCGTCGGTGCGGAAGCGGCCGCGGCCGAAGGCTTCCAGGATCTTGCTCGCGGTCGCCAGCGCCTCGCGCGAGGTTCCGGTTCGGAAGTGCGAGAGATAGATCCGGCTACCGGAAGCGATCCGATCGGCCCAGTACTGGACCACCGAGGTCGGATTCTCTTCGTCATTGACGAAACTGAGTGTCATGGCGAAGAGCAGGCCGACGGGTTCATCGAAGTTGATGAGCCGCTGTACCTCGGCGTTGCCGTCGATAGCCGCGGGCTCGCGAATATCGGCTTGCAGCACCGTGATTCCGTCGTCCACGGCGAGCAGCGCCCGCCCGTGAGCGACCACGAACGGGTCGTCGTCGACGTACACGACGTGGGCTTCCGGATGTACCCGCCGCACCACCTCGTGTACGTTCTCGCTGGCCGGCAGACCGCAGCCCATATCGATGAACTGCCGGATTCCCGACTCGGCCATGACCTTCGCGGCCCGCAGGACAGCATCACGATTGGTGAACGCCAACCGCTCGGACCCGGGTAGATCCTCGATGAAGTAGTCACCGAGATCCTTGTCGACACCGTAGTTGTCGCGCCCGCCGAGTACGTAGCTGTATACGCGTGCCACACTCGGCCGGGACTGCCGTGCTCGCATGGCATTGATGTTCAAGCGTCACACCCCTCTTTCCACACCGACGATACCGCTATCCACCAGGAAATCTTGCGTCATATTCGCAAACGGCACCAGGTGTCACAAGGTGGGGGCACGGACTACTTCTGGACGGTCGCGGCGGCCGGTGTGGTCGCCGGGTCCGCCGTGGGAGTCGCTGCGGCAGTAGTGGTTTGCGGAGGTAACGTCTCCGCCGCCGTGGTGGTCGGAACAGCCGTGGTGGGAGCGGTCGTGGTCGCCGGATCGGTGGTGGTCGTCGCCGGTGCGGTCGTCGTCGCGGTGGCCGTGGCGGTAATCGGAACCGGGCAGTCGCCACCGTGTTGCTCACCGAGCAGATTGATTTCAGCGTTGCTGCGCGGATCGCCGACGTAGTTGATCTTGTCGGTGCACTTCACATAATGGTCGACACCGCCGGGCGCGGGATCGGGCGCGGGCGGCGGCGCGTCACCGGGTGCCACGTCCTGCGGTTGCTGCGGCGAGTTCGCGATCGGATTACCGCCGACCGGGCTACCACCGGGATTCCCACCGCCCGGGTTCCCGCCACCCGGACTCGCCACCGGCGCACCGGAACTCGTCGGTACCACCTTGGTAGCGCTCACACTGGTGGACGGCTTGGCCGTCGTCGCCGACGAGGTCTTCGAATCATCCGAGGAACACCCCGCCACCAGCGTGACCACGGTAGCCATCACCAACACCACCGCGCTCGCACCCGTCCCTGCACGCACCCGGCCACACCGATCCGCAATCGCGGACATTCTTCCTCCCGAATTCACCACAGCCCCAGCCCCGACACATCCGCTGCGCGACACGACAACTCGGGGGCGAAGGCCCCCGCTCCGACAGTAGGAGGCGAATCCGCGACTCACCATCGGAGCGGTGCCCTCAATTTCTCTGTCCCCCGCAACGGGGCTGCATGGTGTAAAGCGGCTACGTGGAATGCTCGGGTTGCTCGTTTCGGGTTGCGAGCAGGGCATCGAGTTGTTGCTCGGCACGAGCGGCACGCGCCAGGGTCTGAGCCCGCGCGTCGTCGAGCGCCGCGATCCGGGCCGCCGACTCCTCCTGCGCCTTCTCCAGTGCGGCCTTGGCTTCCGCGCGCACGGTGCCGATATCCGCGGCGGCCTGGCGGCGCACATCGGAGAGTTCGGCCCTGGTCCGGTCGAGATCGGTGCGCGTCTGATCCAGCACCACCCGCGTCTCGGCGACCACCTGACTGCGTTCCGCCACCGCGGCCTCGGCCCGCTCGATGGTGCGTTCGGCGTCGGCGGCGCGCTGCACGGCCAGATCCCGCTCCGCGCCCGCCGCGGTGATCCGCTGCGCCGAATCCCGTCGCACCTGCTCGATCTCGGCCGCCGCCTTGGTCCGTGCCAGCTCGATATCCTCGCTCGCCTGCTGCCGGGCCCGCTCGACGTCCTCGGCGGATTCCCTGCGGATGGTGCGGATCTCGGCTTCGGCCTCGGCCCGCGCCGCGAACACATCGTCGGCCGCCTGCTTGGTCACCCGCGCGACTTCCAGCAACGCGTCATCGCGCGCCGCCAGCGCCTCCGCGATCCGCCCCTCGGCTTCCTCGGCGGCCAGCGCCGCGTCCTCGGCCGCCGATTCGGCGGCGGCCCTGGCCTCTTCGCTCTCCCGCCGCGCCTGTTCCGCGGCCACGGTCGCCATCTCCGCCTCGGCGATCCGCCGCGCCGCGTCCGCCTGCACGGCCTGGACCTGTGCTTCCGCCACCGCTGGATCGGCCAGGGTGGACAGTTCCGCCACCGCTGTATTCAACGTCGTGCCCAGCTGTTCGGCGATCGCTCGAAACTGTCCGAGCAGCTCATCGGCCCTCAGCCGGGCCACCGTCACCGGTCCTTGTTGCGTCACAGTGACATTCGAGACCGACCCCTCACCCTCCCCTGCCTGCTGTCGCTGCCGCTCCCGCCAAGCCCGCCACCGCGTGTGCTCGGGGTGCTCACAGTATTCCGACGGCCGTCCCGGTCCTCCGCCGCGCGTGATCGGTTTCGTACACCCCGGGTAGTTGCAAATGCTCGCCACGCCGCAAATCGTAGCGTTGGTTTCGTCATTTCCAACGGAACAACACGAAACGAAACCCAAACCGCCCCAATTCAATCCATCCGCCTCTGACCTCCGATAAGTGAACCTTATCGGAGGTCAGGATTCCCCACTCCCCGGATCGACGTCGCAAACAATACGTTTCCGTTTGGTCGCCGCCAACGTTACGAAACCCCAACGTATCCCGTGAAAAACTGTGCTCGCATGTACGCCCGTACCAGTTCACACCGGCTGTGACTTCTCAGCCGGTCTGGCGGATGGCGGAGGCCGGCGGTCCAGTGCGGTCGTTCCCGTCATATCTGGGGCAACGCAACTGTCCGGCTGGTGCGGGATTCGCGACTACTCGAGCTGAATGTCGACTTGATCTGGTTCTACGACCACGTCGCCTATCGGCTCGGACAACCCAAGAAGTTCGCGCGCTCAATCGCGGGGAACCGCGATGACGATCCGCTCCGACGATGGCCGCGATCGACGAACTGGTCCCGGCATCCGACGCTGATCTGGACGTGCGGCGGGGTAGAAGGTGGTTGCGTTCCGCGACCCGCCACCGTACCCGTTCTGCCGCTGTCAGGGGCCGTGCGGTGCTAAATATGTGCTGTTGCTGCTGTGCCTCGATCGAAGCTGGGCGGGGTCGGCGTTTGGTGGTTGTTGGTATCGGCTGTTTCGGGACTCACCGCCACATCTCGGGCGGTGCACGGGTATGCGAGGGGTCGGGTGGACGTCGCGGGTGCACGAATGGTGGATTTGGAAGCGAACAGCTGGTTCTCCGGCTTGTGGGGTCGTCAGCAGCTGTTGGATCTGTATGCGGCTGGGCTGTCCGATCTGGGGATCTTGATCGATGGCGGTGGTCCGCCGCGAGTGGCCGGCCCGACTGATGTGGTGTCGCGGGACCGGCTGCTGCGGCAGTACGGCCGTCTCCCTGTCGAACCGTCGACTTGTCCGGAAGCATTGACGCGTGGGCTGGTAGCGGATCTATTTGCGGGAGCGGTGAATTGGCGCAGCCCGCAGGCGCAGCACAACATCGGATCGGCAGTGAACGCGGTGTCGGCAGCGGTGCAGGCATTGGCGGCGACCATCAACATCAACTTGATCAATTCCGATCAGGGTGGGAACGCGGTGCTGGCCGAACAGGCGGTCGGGCGGATCATGGCCGAGCTGGCGGGCACACATCCGCAGCGGACGCGGGCATTGTTCACCTTCGGTGGCACCGGGACCGTGCTCTATGGGTTGAAAGCCGGTTTGGCGAAGGCGGTCCCGAACGCATCGCGACAAGGCACACCGTCGGACGCGGTCGTGGTGACGGTGGCCAATGCGCATTTCGCAGCGGTGCGCGCAGCGGATTGGCTCGGTATCGGATCCGCGCGGGTGCTGGTCGTGGCCGAAGGGCGGGACGGGCGCGGCGATCTGGGCCATGCGGAGACGGTGCTGCGTGGGATTCTCGACGGCGGTGGCCGTGTCGCCGGGATCATGGTGAACGGTGGGACCACCCTCGACCATACTGTCGACGACATCGCGGGCTTCGCGGCGTTGCGGGACCGGTTGACGGTCGAATATCGGCTGCCGTACCGGCCCCACCTGCACGTCGACGCGGTGATCGGCTGGGCGTGGTTATGTGTGGGAATCGATGGCGTCGATCCGAGCCGGTGGGGCGCCGACGATGCCACCGTGGCGGCGCTGACCGAACAGTTTCACCGGATCAGCGCGGTGCGGTTCGCCGACTCGTGGGGTGTGGATTTCCACAAGGGACCCGGTTGTGTGGCTTTGGATTCCAGTTGTGTCCTCTTCAACGACGCGGCCGACCTGGCACGCTTGGACGGTGATGTGGACGTGGGATACGTCGGCCCGCGTTCGGACGTGGTCACGAATATCGATCACACCCTGGAAACCGCGCGTGCGGCAGACAAAGCGCTGGCGGCGCTGGCGGCGCTGCACGCGCTCGGCGCCGAGGGGGTGTCCCGAATCCTGACGGACCTGGTCGGCGGCGCGCGGCGGCTACGGGAGTTGATCGGCGCACACGACGACTGGACGGTGCTCAACCCCAGCTCGCTCGGCTACCACACCGCATTGCGGCCGCGGCCACCAGGAGCTCCGCGAGAATTCGATGTACTGACAGCCGAAGGCCCCGGCTCCGCGGACCACGTGCGGATGGAAAACGCCTACGTGACAGCGTTTTTCGAATGGGACAACCGCACCCGTATGCAGAAGGGCGCACCGGGGGTGCTGTATTCCTTCTGTGCGGCATACCGCATGGCGGCGTGCGGCGAACCGGTGGTCGCGTTGAAGTTCTATCCCGTCAGCCCGCTGATCGCCGAGGAGCACCTCGGCGCTGCGGTCCATGCGCTGGTAACCCGGAAGGCGGAATTCGATGCCGCACGATGACCTGCTCGACACCGGGCTCGACCGGATGGAACGTGCCCTACAACAGTTCCGCGGCGCCTGTTACGACCAGGTCAGCCGCGCGGCCTACGCGCAGGGGCTGTTCGGCTCGGCCGAACCGTTCACCACCGAGGAATTCGCTCGTCGCGCCGGGATCGGCGCGGACCGCACCTGGCAAGCCGGTCTGTTCCTGACGGCCATGACGCGCTGGGGCGCACTGCACCTCGACGGCGAAGGCCGCTACGTGGCCGCACCGCGCACCCCCGAATTCGTCCCCGACCCGAACCTGATGTGCGCGGCGATCGGAAAGCCCCGACTCGAGGACTACCCCGACTTCGACAACTTCGCCGGTTTGGTCGACGAGCTACTGCATCACGACGGGGCCACCGGCGCCGGTTTCCACCACGCCAATCTCCCACTCTGGGAGGAAGCGCTGCAGGCTCCCTACTACCGCTTCTCCCGTCTGCACGCCGTGTCCCGCCTCGCCGTCCGCGGCCCGCACCTACTGGACTTGGCGTGCGGGCTCGGGCACGGCCTGATCGAACTGGCCGAGTCGCTCGGCGACGATCCCCAGACCCGCCTGGTAGGAGTCGAAATCAGTACCGACTTCGCCGAACTCGCCGCCGCGCGCACCGCAGGCAACCCGCACATCGCGGTGCTGTGCGCCGACCTCGATGCCCCCCTGCCCGGCCTGCCCACCGGCGGATTCGACGGCGCCATGATCGTCGGCGGCTACCACTTCCTGGACAAACCCGAAATGCTGTGGGAAACCACGGCACGACTGCTCAAACCCGGCGGTGCGTTCATCCTGGCCCATGTCCTGTCCCGTACCGGCAGCCCCGACCAGGAGCTTATGGAACTGCGATTCGCCCTACGCCGCCCGCCCGGTCACCCCGCCCTGCGCACCGACATCCTCGACTACGCCCGCCGCCACGGTTTCGAACTGACCGAGGAATTCACCCTCGGCTGCTACCGCACCCTGGAATTCACCCGCCTCGACCACGAACGCCGCGTCGAATCCGGCACCGCGACAATCCACCACCTCGAACACGCCACCCTCACCGTGATCCCGGTGGGCCCTCTGCGCACCAACGCCTGCCTGCTGCGATGCCACCGCACCGGAGCACGGCTACTCATCGACGCAGGTGCCGAGGCCGACAATCTACTGGCCGCGGCCGCCGGGCGCCTCGACACAATCGTCACCACACACGGCGACTGGGACCACTTCGAGGCCCTCTCGGAGGTCGCCGCCGCCACTGGCGCCCGATGTCTCGCCCACGAGAACGATCTGCGCGCGCTCGGCGTTGCCGCCGACCCGCTCCGCCACGACGACACCATCGAGTTCGGCGCGTGCCGCCTCGACGTCATTCACGTCGCCGGCCATACTCCCGGGTCGATAGTCCTCGCCCTACGAGGCACCGGCGGGAATCAGCCAGACTATCTGTTCACCGGCGATGCACTGTTCCCCGGTGGCATCGGTACCACCTGGGGCAACACCCACGCCTTCGAAACCCTGTCCGACAACATCGAACACCGCATCTTCGATGTCTTCGACGACGACACCGTCGTCATTCCCGGACACGGCCCCAGCACCACTCTAGGCGCCCAACGCCCCGACCTCGCCGCCTGGCGCCAACGCCGATGGTGAAACGGGTGTAGTGGCGCAACCGGCCGGAATCCGGTGCCAACGCGGCGATTTGCCGGCGACCTGGGTGTTGTTGTCGCCCGGGCACGAGCGGGCAGGCACTCCTCGGTGTCTGGAATCGCCGACCGTCGTGAGTCGTAGAAGGTGCGAAGTTCCTTAGGGTGTTGCTGATTTGTGGCTGAGGGTCGCCTGCAGCAACACGGTGGCGATCTGGGGTGGAGTGACCTGCGGTATCGGCCGGAGCTGAGGGGCAGGTCGGCGTGTTCGCCCTTGCCATCCGTTCCAAGGCCATCCGGATTTGGCGCGAGCCGCGCCTACATGCGAGAGGTAATCGGACAGAACCTGTTCGGCGTGCTCGTAGTCCCAGATGGTGCCGCCGATGCTTCTCTTCAGATGATCGCGTCATCGAATCGACGCGATCACTATTGGTGAGGTGAGGTGAGGTGAGGCCGGTTGAACGCTCAGCCCGCTTCCGGATGCGAGTGCGACAGTAGGAGTGCGAGTGTGTTCGTCAGCCACTGCTCGTATGCCTCAGGCGTCCAACCGGACTCGGTGACCAAGCTGTGGTAGACGTCGTCGGTCATCAAGGACACCGCGACGTCCGTGGCGTTGGGGTCGAGCTTTCGACCGGCGTCGCGGATCTGCGCGATGACCGCGTCGATCTCGACGCGGTTGCGGCGCATGGCTTCCGCCCTGGCATTGGCGATATCCGCGTCGATGCTGGCGCCGGAGTGGAGCAGGGTGAGGATGTCGCCGCAGCGCTCGCGGACCTGCCGGCTTCCTCGGGCGAGGATCCGGATCAGCTCCGTGGGGTCGTCGAGGTGCTCGGACTCGGCCCGCAGGTCGATCAATCCCGCTTCCTCCTCGAGCAGGTCGATCAGTCCCCGCAGCACTCCGGCCTTGGAGCCGAAGTGCGAGTAGATCGTTTGCGGTGCGACGCCGGCCTCCCGGGCGATCTGCCGAATCGACGTACCCGTGTATCCGCTCTCGGCGAAGAGCCGGCGGGCGGTGGTCAGGATGACCCGCAGCGTCAGTTGCTCACGTCGATCACGCAAGCGAACCACGCCGGATTGCTCCGCCGACATCTACTCCTCCTGTCATCGACCACACCTGCGGTCAGTCAGCGTATCGAGCCCACCAGGGTCGATGTGCTCGTACTACATCGAGTCTATGCGATCGATACTCCACTTTCTAGAACACTGTTCCATTTACTGTTCATCTGTTCTAGAGTGGTGATCGTCATGATGGCCGACCGGCCGCAAGGACCGGGCAGACGCCCAGGGAAGGCCGGCACCCACACTCCGACAAGGAACTCGATGAAACAGCTCTACTTCGCGGCGACGTTCTACACCGTGCTCGGACTGCTGTCCGGGCTGTTCTATCGCGATTTCACGAAGTCCCACAATTTCACCGGGAAGACCGAACTCGCGGTCACGCACACGCACCTCTTGTCGCTCGGCACGCTGTTCTTTCTCATTGTTCTGGCCTTGGACAAGCAGTTCGCGCTTTCCTCGCAGCGGATGTACGGATGGTTCTTCTGGACGTACAACACCGGTGTCCTGTGGTCGGTGACATGCATGACTCTGATCGGTATGCGAACCGTCAAGGGCCAGTCCGAGAGCGGGGTGCTGGCTCACCTGTCCGGAGGCGGCCACATCCTCCTGACCATCGGATTCACCCTGTTCTTCGTCTGCCTGTACCGCCCGGCGACGGCCCGTCAGGAAGAACCCGTCCGCGTATGACGCACGGTCACACCAGATTTACGAATGAAGTCGAAACGAAAGGATGAACCAATGATCCAATTCCAGGCATTGGACCCCACCGTCCCGCTCCCCGTCCAGCTCCAGGAGAACACCGGCCCGATCACCGTCATCAACACCTTCGTCGTCCCCGCCGAACTGGTCGACGACTTCTTGACGACCTGGACGGACGACGCTTCTTTCATGAAGTCGCAACCCGGCTTCGTGTCCACCCAAATGCACCGCGGATTCGGCGGCAGCCAACTCTTCGCCAATATCGCGGTCTGGGAATCCTCCGCAGCCCTCCTGGCCGCCCTCTCCAACCCCGAGTTCCTCCAGGGCGCAGCCAAGTACCCCGATGGAATCATCACCTACCCAACGGCATTCCAGAAGCTCGCCGTCGAGGGAATCTGCGGCGCGTGACCATCACCCGGATCCCTGGGGTGCGCGAAACGCCAGCCCACCCCAGCAAGGTCCGCGGTCGAGCCGTATGACGGCATCCCACTCTTCCGCGCGGGGCATCCATCACTGCCGCAGGCTAGCCCCGGGGCGCTGTCTGTACAGGATCAGATGAGAATCGAGGGCCAGGGTTTCAGGCGGTGTAGGACTGGGCGACTGCGGCGAAGGCCTCCTTCGGTTCCCAGGGCATGTCCGGGTAGGTGTCGCCGTAGCTGTTCTCCAGGACTTTGACGATGCCGAGGCTGGCGAGGTCCAGGTCGTCGCGGGGGTCGCCGTCGGGGCGGTGGGGGTGGCTGTGCAGGGCGAAGAGGAATACGAAGGTGCTGTCGACGCCTTCGGTGTCGAAGATCTCCAGTAGTTCGGAGAGGTAGGCGGCTTGTTCGGGCTCGTCGCGGACGAAGTTGCCCGACAAGCGGATCGGGGCGCCGGTGGTGTCGTATTCGACGATTTCGTTGCTGCGCGGCGCGATATCGGCCGCGCCTTGCCAGGTGGCGGTGCCGAAGCCGGTGATCGCCAGTGGCTTTCCTTGGGCGACCAGGTCGCGCACTCCGGACCGGAATTGGTCGGCCACCTCGGCGGAGCGGATGAGCTCGATCGACATGATGTCGAAGGGGGTCCAGTCGATCCGTTCGAACGGGATAGCGCAGTAGGTGAGCTTGCCTCCGAAATGTTCACGCACCACTGCCACAGCCTCCTCGAGGAATCTGTCGAGACGAGCGATGACCTCGGTCAATCGCTCACCGCGGGTGTCGGGGTCGCCGAGCAGGAATTCGAGCCGCGCCCAGACGGTGTCGCCCGGCAGGAACTCCCGATTCATCAGGCTCAGTTCGACTCCCGTCACGAACACCACCTCGGCCCCGGTCAGTCGCAGCCGCTCGGCCCTTCGCGCACAATCCGCGAACAAGGCCAGGATCTCGGGAGCGGTCTGTTCCAGCGGGTACGGGGAGAACCACACCTCGAGGCCCAGTTCCGCGGCATGCCGGGCCGCGAGTTCGAGCCGGTCGGCATCGCTTCCGACAATCTGAACGGCCGTGCAGTGCAGGTCGTCTCGGATGATTTCCAGCTCCCGGCGGACCACCTCGGGGTCGAAGTCCTGTCGTGACGTGTTGCCGTTCGCGATGAATCCGGTGTCATAGGTCATTCCCTTGGCTCGCATGTGCGATCCCTTCTGTCGATCCGGAGGTTCGGTCGACGCCAGGCTAACCCCAAAACGTGCGTGCACGCAATATTTCGTACACGCACCTTTGTATGGCAGGATCGCGATCGTGACAACGCGACCGGCAGGATTGCGCGAGCGCAAGAAGCAGGCCACCCGCGAGGCGCTCCGGGAAGCCGCACTACGACTGGCCCTCGAACAGGGACCGGACAACGTGCGCGTCGAGGACATCGCCGAGGCGGCCGGCGTCTCACCGCGCACCTACAACAACTACTTCTCCAGCCGCGACCAGGCGATCGTCGCGGCCGTCACCGGCGAACGAGAAGCCCGGGTCGCCGCAGCCGTCACCGCCCGGGCCCCGGAAGTCCGTCTCGCGGACGCGATCCTCGACGCCGTCCTGGCGGAGTACACCGACCCGGGTGAAACCAGCCGCGACGCATTGCTATTGGTCACCACACATCCGACGCTCCGCGAAGTCTTCCTCGGGACAACGGACGCGATCTCGAAACCCCTCGCCGCCGCCATCGCCGAACGCCTGGGCGCGGTCGACGAATTCACCGCCCCGGTGCTCGCGGCGGGCGTAGCCGCCGCCATTCGAGTCGCACTCGAACACTGGCTGCGCCCCGCCACCGGCACCGCCATCGCAGGCTTCGTCGTGGTGTCAGGTTCGCTGCCCGATCTGCTGCGCGCCGCACTCGCCCCGCTCGGGCCCGCGCTCGATGACGCGGATGTCAGGGCAGGTTCCACAGAACGTACGTCGCCCGGTCATGGTCCGGATCACGCTCACTCCTAGCGGCTTCGGCCGACGTATCCAACACCTCCCGGTGCCGACACGGATCCGGCCCCATCCGCTCGACATACGACAGATAGTCGGCCAGAACCCGTTCGGCATGGTCGTAACCGAGGATCGTGCCTGCCATGCCCGCGGGCGAGGTGCCCGGCGACCGCGCGAACTTGGTCAGAATCGGCGCCGCTGATCACCGCAGAAATCGCCGGAGTCTGATGGATCGGAACACCGCAATAGGGGCTTTGCCACTGGGCCACGCGATTTCGCGACTCCCCCACCGGAGCGTCGAAGCAGTCATCGTGGAGCTGGCTAGTGAGGAGCCTTCTTAATTCGTCACTGACGGTGCGTTCGTCGGAGTTCGGGGGTGGGGCATCCCCTCATTGGGCAGCCCGGGCACGGTTGTGTGCGAGGGCCAGTACTTCCTTGACCGCCGGGGTCGTGGTGTCGG
The DNA here is from genome assembly GCF_053602115.1 of Nocardia sp. NPDC004582. Classification (NCBI taxonomy): domain Bacteria; kingdom Bacillati; phylum Actinomycetota; class Actinomycetes; order Mycobacteriales; family Nocardiaceae; genus Nocardia; species Nocardia sp. NPDC004582. The sequence continues at coordinate 57,543 of NZ_JBSGCY010000010.1, forward strand.
GGTTGATGACCGATAGCCAGGCGGCGCCGGCGTAGACCGGGTGGGCGACGAGGGCATCGGTTTGGGCGGGGTCGCGCGGGTGGTCCGGGCTTTCGCGCGGGGTGTGGCCCAAGTGGGCGATGAAGGCTTCCCGCCCGGCGCTGATGTTGAGGCGGAAGATGCCGGGACGGTACAGCTGTGAGGTCGTGTCGTCGGGGTAGTCCTTGGTGATGATCGTGGCGAAGGGCTGGGTTCGGGTGGGGATCTGGCCGTCGGGGGCGTAGTAGAAGAACCTGTCGCCCCAGGCGATCTCGGGGTATTCGCTGGCCGGGTCGGGCGCGAGGGTCAGGACGCCGCCCAGGGACTCGATGTACTCGGTGATCTCCTCGATATCCATGAGTTCTATCGTGGACCCGAAGTGCTTGTGGAGACTTGGGCTCGGAAAGCCGAGGTGAGGTGAGCGAAAGTCGCAACTCCGCTGGTCTGCGGACCGCCGATGTGGCGCGGCGGGCCGGGTACTCGGTTCAGCAGATCCGCAACCTCGAACGGGATGGCGTGCTGCCGCCCGCGACGCGGACTCTGTCCGGGTACCGGGTCTACGACCGGGTTCATGTCGTGTCGGCTCGGGCCTATCGCGCGCTCGCGGCCGGAACCGGACCCGTGCCGGCCAAGGAGATCGTCCGCGCCGCCCATCACGACTCCCCCGCCCGCATGCTCACGCTGCTCGATGCCGCGCACGCCGGCCTCGACACCGAACGCCGTGAGCTCGAGGCGACCCGGGTCGCCGTCGGCCACATCAGCGAGGAACCCATCGCGGAGGTCCGTGGTTCGGACTCGATGAGCGTCTCCGAGCTCGCCGCGGCTCTCGGCATTCGCCCTTCGACGTTGCGGCATTGGGATGCAACAGGATTGGTCACTCCGGGTCGAGCCGTTCACCGAGACGCGCGCGTCTACGCGCCCGCCGACGTCCGTGATGCGCGCATCGTGCATCAGCTCCGGCGTGCCGGATACTGGATTCCAGCCCTGGGCATCCTCATGGCCGAATTCCGGGGCGCCCGCCGCTGGACCGAGGTGCTGGAGCGGCTGGCGGTCCGGGATGCCAGCATCGAATCCCGTTCGCTGGCTCTGCTCGACGGCGCTGCCGAGCTCCATGCTCTACGGTCTCGGACCTAGCCCTGCCGCTTCGGACCTAGCCTTGCAGCGCGGCATCGAGTTCGGCGAGGAGTTTGGTCTTCGACCGGGCGCCGACGAGGGTGCGGAGCAGGTGACCGTCGCGGAAGAGCAGCAGGGTCGGCTGGGACATGATCTGGTAATCCCGCACGGCCGTGGGGTTTTCGTCGGTGTCGAGCGTGTAGATGGTCAAGGTGTCGGCCCGTTCGTCGGCGATCTGGGCGAGCACCGGTTTGATCATGTGGCAGGGCGGGCACCACTCGGCCGTGAAATCGACCAGGACGGTTCCCTTGCGGGCCAGTACCTGTCGTTCGAAGGTCTCGTCGGTGACGTGGGCTATCTCGGTCATGGTCAGGATTCCTCATGGTGGAGCCAGCGCAGCAGTTCGGCGGCGTGTCGGTCCGGCGGGAAGACCGGGTAGAAGACGTGCTCGATCACGCCGTCGCGGATGACCAGGGTCAGTCGTTTGTAGAGGCGGGTGCCGTCGAAATCGAAGGTCGGCAGCGAGAGTGCGCCGGCCAGGCGGAAGTCCGGGTCGGACAGCATCGTGAACGGCAGCCGCAGGCGAGTGACGACCTCATGCTGGTAGCGCGTGGTCTGGCTGGACAGGCCGAACAGCCGGTCGACACCCGCCGCCCGCAGCTCGGTGTAGTGGTCCCGGAAGCCGCAGGCCTGGGGTGTGCAGCCGCGGGCGCCCGGGATGTCGTTCCAGCCGGCCGGAATGTCGGCGTCGGGTCGGCCGGTCAGCGGGTAGAGGTAGATGACGGTGCGTCCCGGACCCAGCGCGGCGAGATCGATTCGCTCGCCGTCGGAGTCGTCGATCTGCATCGCGGGCACGCGCGTTCCGGGCAGGTGCGCGGCCGCGCCATCGTCGATCGGCGCCACCAGATCGGCCGGGAGCGTCATCAGATCGTCCATGCCCGGAACGACCTCGCTGCGCCGATACGCGGCCTCGCGTAATCGCTGGATCAACCCGTCCCGGCGCGTGGTCAGCGCCTCGATCTGTGCGGTCAGATCGTCGATGGCCCGGTGATACTCGGCCAGTGATTCCGGGCAGTCGTCACCGTGCTCACTTCCCGCCACCAGGCAGTCCAGGAACGGTCGGGTCTCCTCCACCGGAATCCCGAGCCGATTGAGCACCCGGATCTCGCGCACCAGCCGAATCGTGTCGTCGTCGTACTCGCGATACCCGTTCGCCCGCCTGGTCGGAGCCACCAGCCCCAGCGCCTCGTACCGCCGGATCGCTTTCGGACTGACTTCGGCCAGACGAGCGAGTTCACCAATCCGCATGACGCCGAATCTAAATGCTGCCCCTAGGGGCAAGGTCAACCCGGATGGGCACGGGCTCTGTGGGCCACGCGGCGCCACCGCCATGGCGCGGAGCGTGAATCCCGCGATGCGACAATGGGCGAATGGCCGACGCAGAACGGATCGACTGGAACCACCTGAAATCGCGACAGCCAACCGACGCGGACCGTGCCGCCTTGCAGGCGACCCTCGTCGAGCGTGCCCGCGCCGTCAAGCAGCACGGTTGGGATGACTACCGCGAGGCATGGTCCCCCACCGAACTCGCCGACGTCGCCTACCTCCTCCAGGACACCGCGCTGCTCGAGGAACTCGAAGAGCACGAGGGCTCCGTACTCACCCGCTACGCGGGCAACCTCTACGGCTTCAACGGCGCCCGCAAGGACATCGCCGCCGGCCTGGTCGGCACCCAGGAATGGTTCGCCGCCACTCGCGCGGCCCTGGCGGCCGGTAGTTAGACCCGGCCGACGTGGATAACGCGGTGGGCGGGACCGGCGATTACTCGGTTATCAATGACACCTGACGCTGGCTCGCGCAGCCGCCTTGGCGCGAAGTCGATGGACGGCCGCGGAGTGTGCGGCCGGTCGTAATGCGCCCATTTCCGGTTTCCCTGCCAGCCATAACCGACGGCAGAGGGACGGTCATGGGTAATTCATCGCGTTTCAGACGGGCGCGGGGCTGCGCTCGCTTCGCAGGCGTTGTGGTGGGGACCGCGGTTCTGGTCGCGGGATGCTCGTCGAGCACCGAGTCCGATCGGTCGGGAACCTTCGAGGGGCAACCTCAATCGTTGGGTAACGGCACGATCCGGACCTACGTGATTCTTGATCGAGAGGGTCATCCGTCCGAGGTGGGATTGCGGTTCACCAGCAGCGCGCTCGACGGGTTACCGGCCGTGGACCCCGCTCCCGACCAGCCTTTGACCGTCAGCCTGAGCTTTCCGAAGCAGGCCGCGACCACCGATTTCGACCTCGTCATGGTGAATTGGAATGCGCAGGGGCACGAGCCGAAGCCGCTGTTCGGCGTGCCGCATTTCGATTTCCATTTCTTCATGACCGATATGGCCGCGCTGCACGCCATCGATCCCGCCGATCCCGGCTACACGCTGGCGGCGGCCAAGGCGCCCGCCGCGCAGTACATTCCGAAGGATTACGTGCAGGTCCCGGATTCCACGATTCCGATGATGGGCGTGCATTGGGCCGACGGCACGGTGCCGATGGATCCGGCCCGGTTCCACTTCACGCAGGTCCTCATCAACGGCTCCTGGAATGGCAAGTACACCTTCATCGAGCCGATGATGTCGCGTGATTACCTGCTCACGAAGCCGTCGTTCATCGAGGATCTCAAGCAGCCCACGGCCTTCCAGAAGACGGGCTACTTCCCCACGAAGTACGGGGTGCACGTCGATTCCGATACCTACAGCATCGCGCTGACCGGCCTGACCCACCACGACGCGACCTGAGTCAGCGCTCGGGCCGGATCGCCGTCGAGACCTGCGCGACCAACCGCGACGGGCGATCCATGTCGGCCTGGGCTTTACCACTGGTCAGGATCGCGCCCGCGAGGCTGCGCGCCGGATCGGCCCAGCCGTACTGGGTGGTCAGTCCGCTGCGGCCGAAATGGGAGCCGGTGTCGGGGCCGAATTTGGAACGGCGCGCGCCCAATTCGTAGCCCGCCACCGATACCCGGCCCGCCACGCCCGGCAGCCAGCGGGCCGGGCCGGTCGCCGCGGCCAGGGTTTCCGGCCGCATGATCCGCACGCCGTCGAGTTCGCCGCCGCGGGCGAGGATTTCGTAGAAGCGGGACAGCTCGGTGGCGGTGGTGACGAGATTGCCCGAGGGCAGTTCGGCGGTCAGGAAGGCGCGGGCCGCGGATTCGTCGGTGGGTCCGGACAGTCCGCCGCCCAGGGCACGTCCGGCGAGGTGACGCCACACCTTCGACGGTCCGGGACCGACCCGCACGCTGGGGACCACGCTGTCGACATCCTCGGGCCGGACGCCGAAGTTGTTCCAGCGGAAGCCGAGCGGTTCGAGGACCTGCTCGCGCAGCTGGTCGCGCATGGACCGCCCGGTGGCGCGCTGGACCAGCAGTCGCTGGATCAGGCCGCCGGTCATGGCGTGATAGACGCGGAAACGGTTGGGCCGCCAGCTCGGAACGAGATCGGCGAGGCCGCGCACGGCGAGCTCCTCGTCGAGGACCAGGTCGGAGCCGCGATAGGGAGGGGTGATGAAGGGGACGCCCGCGGAATGGGACATGACGTCGCCGATGGTGATCCGGTCCTTGCCGTGGCTGGTGAACTCGGGGACGTAGTCACACACCCGGTCGTCCACGGCGAACGCGCCCTGTTCGATGAGCATGAACATCACCGCCGCGGCAACGCCTTTGGCCGTGGAGAATCCGCAGAACGGCGAGTCGGGAGTCACCAGCCGCTTGTCGGCATCGGGTGCGTCCTTGGGCGCGTTGCCCCAGCCGTAGCCGATGGCCCGGTTCAGCACGATGTGCCCGCGGTGGCGCAGGCACACCTGGATGGCGGGCGTGGTGCCCATCCGATACCAGTCCTGCACGGACCGCCAGATCGCCTCGATATCGCCGCTCGGGAGGCCCGCGTCGGCGGGGTCGGACTCGGGACCGATCGTGGTCACGGCGTCGAGGTCGGGGTCGATCCGCACCAGCGCCGTCATCGGAGGGGTCATGCGAACCAGCATAGGGAGATCTTGGTTCCCAGGAAGCTCCCAGCTCGGAGCCAGCGTGTTCACCGCCTGGAAGGACACACTCCCGCGGTGAGCGTGACCATCGCCGAGCTGGCCCCGTCCGAACCGACCGTCCCGCCGACCGCGAAACCGGACGGCCTCGCACCCGCCCGACGCTGGGAGCGGATCGCCCTGGCGGTGCTGCTCCTCGGGAGCGCGGCCGCCTACCTGTGGAACATCAGCGTCAACGGGATGGGCAACAACTTCTACGCGGCGGCCGTGTGGTCCGGGTCGCGGGATTGGAAGGCGCTGCTGTTCGGGTCGCTGGATCCGGGCAACTTCATCACCGTCGACAAGCCGCCGGTCTCGCAGTGGGTGATGGGCCTGTCCGGGCAGCTGTTCGGATTCAGCAGCGCGAGCATGCTTGCACCGCAGGCAATCATGGCGGTCGGCGCGGTGGCGCTGATGTACGCGTCGGTGGTTCGCGTGACCGGCAACCGCGGGGCGGGACTGCTGGCGGGCGTCGTGTGCGCGGTGACGCCGGTGGTGGCGTTGATGTTCCGGTTCAACAACCCGGACGCCGTGATGGTGCTGCTCATGACCGCCGCCGCGTATTGCACGGTGCGTGCCCTGCCGCGGGCGAGCCTGCGCTGGATCGTGCTGGCCGGTGTCGCATTGGGATTCGCGTTCCTGGCGAAGATGCTCGAAGGGCTGATGGTGCTGCCCGCGCTGGGGCCGGCGTACGTGATCGCCGCCCCGGCGACCCTTCGCGCTCGCCTGCTGCACTCGCTGGCCGCTCTGGGCGCGCTGATCGTGTCGTCGGGATGGTTCGTCTTGCTGACTATCCTGTGGCCCGCCGACTCGCGCCCGTATCTGGCCGGGTCCAAGGACAACACGTTCATGGATCTGGTGCTGGGGTACAACGGATTCGCCCGCTACCTGGGCAAGAACCATATGGGCGGCAGCAGCAAGAATCCCTTCGAATTGCCCGAGGGCTATCAGATTCCGGAGGCGTTGAAGCAAGGCGGCTTCGGCGGCGGAGGCTTCGGGTCCGGCCCCGACCGCATGTTCACCGGCGAGATCGGGTTCGAGATCTCCTGGCTGCTGCCCGCGGCGCTGGTCGCGTTCGCCCTGGTGGTGTTGTCGCGCGGGCGGCGTCCGCGCACCGACCTGATCCGTGGCTCCGCGCTGGTGTTCGGGCTGTGGCTGGTGATCGACGGTGCGCTGTTCTCCGGGATGAAGGCGGGTATGCACGCCTACTACACGCTGGCCGTGGCACCCGCCATCGCGGGCTGCGTCGCGATCGGCGCGCACGAGGTGTGGCGTCGACGTGCCGAAGCGTTCGGGCGGGTCGGGGCCGCGGCGTTGATCCTCGCCGCGGGCGTCTGGGGTTTCGTCCTGCTGCAACGCAATTCCGACTGGCAGCCGTGGCTGCGCTGGACCATTCTCGCCGCCACGACGATCGTCGCCCTGGCACTGCTGGTCCTGTCGCTTCCGCCCGCCGCCCGCCGGGAACGTCCACGCGCGACCACGGCCCTGCTCATCGCGGGAGCCCTGGCCGCGCTGGCCGGTTCCACCGCGTATGCCGCCGCGACCTTCCCGCAATCCCATACCGGCGGCAGCCCCACCGTCGGCCCGGCCCGCCCGAAACCGTCCGGCCCCGCCGATCAATTCCGCCGCCAGCTCTCGACATTGATGGGCGGACAGGCGGACCCCCAGCTGGTGGCCTTGCTCCAGCAGACCGATACCAAGTGGTCGGCCGCCATCGACCGTTCCGCCCCGGCGGCCGGACTCGAATTGGCCAGCCGCACACCCGTCCTCGCCATCGGTGGCTTCACCTCCGAGGATCCGGTCCCCACGCTCGCGCAGTTCCAGACCCTGGTCGGAGACCACGACGTCACCTATTACCTGGTTCCGGAGGTGAAGCTGCCCGACTCCTGGCGAGTCGATCCCCAACCTGCCGACCCGGCTGCCACAGCGCACCCGGGCGTCTGGCGCCCGGCGGGCAACAAGGAGATCCTCGACTGGGTGACCGCCCACTACACGGTGACCCGGCACTTCGGCGATATGGCGGTCTACGACCTGACCGTGCACCCGCACTGATTCGGCCGCCCCGCACACATCAGACCGATGGGTATGCGAACATATGTTCGTGTCCGGATCGATGTCGAGCAGGCGGGAGCGTCCCGAGCGGGCGGCGATCCTGCACGCCGACCTGGACTCCTTCTACGCCTCGGTGGAGCAGCGGGACAATCCGCGACTACGCGGCCGACCGGTCCTGGTCGGCGGCGGGGTGGTGCTGGCCGCCAGCTACGAGGCGAAGGCGTTCGGGGTGCGGACGCCGATGAATCTGCGCCAGGCGCTGAGCCTTTGCCCGAACGCGATCGTGGTGCCGCCGCGCATGGCCGCGTATTCGCAGGCCAGCAAGGCGGTGTTCGAGATCTTCCGGGACACCACGCCCGAGGTGGAGGGCATCTCCATCGACGAGGCGTTCCTCGACGTGGCGGGCTTGTGGCGGATCGCGGGGAGTCCGGTCGATATCGCGCGCGGACTGCGCGAACGGGTGCGGGCGGAGGTCGGTTTGCCGATCTCGGTCGGGGTCGCCCGGACCAAGTTCCTGGCCAAGGTGGCGAGTGCGGTGTCCAAACCGGATGGGCTGCTGGAGGTTTCGCCCGATCAGGAACTGGAGTTCCTGCATCCGCTGCCGGTGGAGCGATTGTGGGGCGTCGGCGAGGTGACGGCCCGGGAGTTGCGCGAGCGCGGGATCACCAGGGTCGGCCAGCTCGCGGATATGGGCGAGGGGCCCCTGGCCGCGGTGCTGGGACCCGGCGTCGGCCGGCACCTGCACGCGCTGTCGTGGGCGCGCGATCCGCGACGGGTGGACACCGGGCGGCGGCGGCGCTCGATCGGCGCACAACGGGCCATGGGGCGGCGGTACCGCAGCGACGAGGAGCTCGAGGCGTATCTGCACGGGCTGGCCGATCGGCTCGGGCACCGGCTGCGCAAAGCCGGCCGGGTGTGCCGAACAGTTGTGTTGCGCATGCGCTTCGACGACTTCACCCGCGCCACCCGCTCACACACCCTGCCGGAGGCCACCGACAGCGGCGCCACCATTCTGCGGGCGGCGCGCACGCTGCTGGACGCGGCGCTGCCCCTGATCAAGGAGCGCGGCGGCCTCACGCTCATCGGCCTGACCCTGACCAATCTCGATCGGGCCGACAGCATGCAATTGTCGTTGCCGTTCGAAGCGCGCGCGGAGTCCACGCTGGATTCGACGCTGGACGCGCTGCGGGATCGATTCGGCGCGGGCACGGTCACGCGGGCGGCGCTGCTGCGCAAGGGTGAGGGCCTGTCGGTGCCGATCCTTCCCGACTGATCGGTCGCGTTCGATGACGCGGGTAGCCTGTGACGCATGGCTCTCGACCACGGTGACCCCGGCGACGCTCCCTCGACTCCCCCGCCGCTGACCCCGATCGTGAACACCACCCGTCCGACCGCGGCCGATGAGGCCAGAACGGTTGCCGCGGCGACGAATACGGCCACGCTGGCGACGTTGTCCTCCGATGGCGGACCCTGGGCGAGTTTCGTCACGTACGGGTTGCTGGACGGGCAGCCGGTGCTGTGCGTGTCCCGGATGGCCGAGCACGGCCGCAATCTGGCGGCCGATCCTCGGGCCAGCGTCTCCATCGTCACGCCCGATTTACCCGAAGATCCACTGGCGGGAACGCGATTGACGCTGGCCGGGATCGCCGTGCGGCCCGACGGCGATGAAGCCGCGGCCGCGCGTGAGGCGCATCTGGCCGCCGTTCCGGCCGCCAAGACCTATATCGACTTCAGTGATTTCACGGTGTGGGTGCTGCGGGTGCAGCGGGCCCGCTGGGTCGGCGGCTACGGCCGGATGGATTCGGCGACCGCCGAGGAATACGCGGCGGCCCAAGCCGATCCGATCATTCCGGCCGCCGCGCGGGCGATCGCCCATCTCAATGACGACCATGCCGACGCGCTGCTCGACATGGCGCACGCCCGGGGCGGGTATCCGGACGCGACGGCCGCCGTTTGTGAACGTGCCGACCGGTTCGGACTTGATCTGCGGGTCACGACGCCGCGTGGCATCGCCGTGACCCGCATCGGGTACCTCGAACCCATCCACGCGATCGCCGAATTACGTGCGGCGACAGTCGAATTGGCGCGGGCGTCGAAGCCGGTGGCATGACACCGGGCACCCGGGACCGAACCCTGGTGGCGGGCCGTCGCCGGACCGGCGGTCAACCAGCGAATACACGTCCTGGCAACGTCCCACGCTGGGAAGACGTTCAGACCGCACGACAGTCCGCGATCCGTGAGGGATGATTGGGCCATGTCGGACAGTCCGTCTGTGCTCACGCATCATCGGATGCCCGAGCATGACGCCATGCGTCTGTCGGGCACTGTCGAAGCCATGCTGTGGACACACCGCAACTGCGTCGAAGGCGACGGCGAGACCGAGCAGTCGTGCGGACGCCGCGCGCAACTGCTCGAGCTGCGCGTCCGGCACGGCTGGTCCTGGCCGCTGCCGAAGCCCGACGCGGCGTGGCGGTCGCAGCGCTGACCCGAGGCCGGACACGCGAAACGGGGTCTGCCGCAACGAGAACGCCCCCGCGATCTAGGGTCGAGGACATGCCGGAACCGACCGAGAGCAGCGCACCTCCGCACGGGGATCAGTCCGCGGTGATCGCGGTACCCGACGAGGTGCGCGGCGAGTTGCGGCGCGGCGTGCGCAGTGTGCTGGTCGACGCGGCGGCGCTGCGGCTGGTACGCGACCGGTTCGACGACGGGCAGGCCGAATCGCTGCGCCGGTATCTGGAAGCCTCCCAGTCGGCGAACACATTGCGCGCCTACCGGACCGACTGGATCGCGTGGGCGGCATGGTGCGCGGCCGAATCGCGGCAGGCCCTACCCGCGGACGCCCTGGATGTGGCCGTCTACCTGGCCGCGGCCGCGGACGCGCGGCGGGAGAACGGCGAATGGGCGTTCAGCGCGGCCACTTTGGAACGCAAGGCCGCCGCGATCGCCGCGGTCCACGCCGCCAACGGCCTGCCCTCACCGACCCGCTCGGACGTGGTGCGCCTGACCCTGCGCGGTATGCGACGCACCCGCCGCAGCCGCCCGAAACGCAAGCGGCCGGTCCTGCTGCACACCCTCGACCAGCTGCTGGGCGAGCTTCCGCCCGCCGAGTGGCCCACCGAACCCGCCCGCCGCCGCGACACCCTGCTGCTGCTGGTCGGCTTCGCCGGAGCGCTGCGGCGCAGTGAGATCGCCGCGTTGCTGGTCACCGACGTCAGCGTCGCCACCGACCACACCACCGGTGAACCGCTACTGCTGATTCAATTGCCCGCCACCAAAACCGATGCCACCGGCGTCAGCGAACAGCGGGTGGCACTCCCCCGCGGGCAACGCCCGCACACCTGCCCGGTGTGCGCCTACGCCGACTGGACCCGGCTGCGGGAGGCGCACGCCGCCGGCGATCTCCGCACCTGGCTGCGCACCGCGCCCGCACCGGATCCGAACCTGCACCGCTGCCACGGGTTCACCGGCACCACGCTCACCGACCCGGATCTGCCGCTGTTTCCGTCCATTTCGCGCCACGGCGGGCTCGCCACGACCGCCATGTCGGGCCGTGCGGTCGCCGAACTCGTCAAGCGCTACGCCGCCCGCGCGGGTCTCGACCCCACGCTCTTCTCCGGCCACTCCCTGCGCGCGGGCTTCGCCACCCAAGCCGCCCTGGGCGGCGCGAGCGACCGCGAAATCATGCGCCAGGGCCGCTGGTCCAACCCCCGCACCGTGCACGGCTACATCCGCACCGCGAACCCGCTCGAGGACAACGCCGTCACCAAACTCGGGCTCTAGCGGCTGCCGGACCGCATGGGCCCGGGTTCCGATTTCCGAGTCGCCATCGCCGGTTATAACCATCGGCGAATACATGGCGCGGATTCTGTGATGCGCAACTCGTTGAATGAGAAAACACCGGTTTCGGCCGGTGACCGAGGTCACCGTAGGTGGACGTCACCGGCCGTGAGCTGGTCTTATGTATGACGAAGATTCGTTTCAGATTGTCTGGGCCCGGATCGACTGCCGGGCCGATGCCTTCCGCCGCCGCGGCAGCACCATTCCGCCGACGGCCACAGAGCAACAGGAATCCATAGTCATGCGACTGATGACCGCACCGTCGGAGGAAACAATTCGGGCCGCGCTGGAAATGGCGCGAGAAGCACCATTGATGAACGGCGGCCAGCCGTGGATGTGGTGGATGAATGGCGCGTCCATGCATATTCGGATCGTGGACGCGCCGATTTCCGGGATCGTCGATCCGGCCGCGCACCGCGCGCGGATGCTCGGGCACGGTGCGGCGCTGCATCATCTGCGGACGGCGCTGACCGCCTTCGGCTGGTCCTCCGCCGCCGTGCGGCTGCCGGATCCGTTGGACACGAATTATCTTGCGATTCTTCATCTCGCGCCGGCGACGGCCGATCGGGATCAGATCACCTTGGCGGGCGCGATCTTTCAGCGGCAGTTCCAGCACAATCGATTCCGGCCGTGGGCGATGCCGCCCAACCTGATTCGTTCCATCAGCGGTAGCGCCGCGGGCACTCGCGCCGCCGCCCGGCACGTGCCCGACGGGCTGCGCCGCCACCTGTCCAGCGTCTATCGCACCGCGGCCGATCGCAATACCGACTATGGGGACTTCCTCACCGGCGTCGCGGCCCGAATCGATCAGCGCGACCTGACCGCCAGGCCGGAGATACACACCTGGGCTTCGGCTCGCCCGTCGCTCTCGTCCGCACCGAACCCCGATGACCCGTTCGACGATCGCACCCCCGACTCGGCGGAGCTCTTGATCCTCTGCACACCCTCCGACGACGCGATCTCCCATCTGAACGCCGGAGAGGCGGCCAGCTCCATCCTGCTGACCGCCGCCCGCAACGGCCTGGCCAGCTCGCTGCTGTCGCAAACCATGAAGGTTCCCGAAGTCCGTTCCGGCCTACGCGACACGCTGTTGCACGAGTGCGCCTACCCGCACGCGCTCATCCGCCTCGGCCGCCCCGACCAATCCGAGACCGGCGCTCGCTACGTGCAGGCCCTGCCGGGCATGAAGTCGGTCGCCTGACAGGTCAGCGCGAATCTCTTGCCGCCCTCCGGTGGGGACAGGTCGACAGCCGCAGCCGAATTGCGGTGATCGAGTGCCAGGCGGGTAGCCGACGAAAATTCATCCGTAACAACGGGACCCACGCGATCGACATGTCCGGCAGATACGTTCACTTCCGGACGGAAATGCTGACCACCGAGGGAGACGCGTCATGGGTTCCACCGACTTGATGAATTGGCTGTCCGAGGGCTACCTCAGCGGCGACCCGATCCGCTACCCCCTGTTCGTGGCCTTGATGTTCCTCAGTATGCCGTTCCAGCTGCTGACCGGACATGGGTTCTGACCCGGCCTCGTCGAATACCCGAGCCGCAAGGTTCGTCCGTGTAGCGAACAGGCCGAGTCAGATCTCGAGTTCCTCGTCGATCTTGCGGAGCTGGTGCCGGGCCAGGGCGAGATTGCCGCGGACACGGTCGAGCGCGAGATACAGGAACAGCCGGTTCGCCAGGTGCGTGCTCAGTGGGCGCAGCAGGTGATACTGGCCGGTCAAGGTGATGAGTATGTCCTCGATGCCCTCGTCCAGACCGAGCTGTTCGATGGTGCGCATCTTGGCGCGGACCACCTCCGTATTGCCGGCCGCGCCGAGCTGCAGGTCCAGGGACCGGGATCCGCCGGCCGTGCCGAGGGTCATCCCGCTGCTGTAGTCGACGACCGCCGCGCCGAGCGCCCCGTCGATCGTCATCATGTCCTTCAGTGCCACATCCAGATTCGACATGGATCTCCCTTCCGAAGTGGTATCCGCGATCAGTGGAATTCGGGTGCGGTCAGTTGTGTCAGCGAGCCAGCGTCGCCGCGATGGCACGGGCCACGGGGCGGGCTTCGAGATGGACCCGGGCCAAGGTGGCGTCGGAGTCGGTGAGCAGGGCCAGGCAGGCTGTGGGACCGGCGCGGTAGATGGCCACATCACCGACGCCGCTGTCGAGGACGACCTCGTTGAGGTCGGCGCCGTGTGCCGCGGCGGCGAAGGTCAGCGACACCGACAACAGCGCCGCGGTCAGTGCCGCGATGCCGGTGGCCTCGATGGAGTTCGGCAGATCGTCGGCCAGCAGCAGTCCGTCGCAGGAGGCCACGGCGGAGCCGATCAGATGCGGGAGGCGTCTCCGGAGCGTGCGAAGGTGGGCCTCGAGGTCGCCGTCCGCCGACCCCGCGTGCGGTGACTCGACGCGAACGCCGCTGCCCGGACCGGTCGGGGCGATGTCTTCGTGCGTGATCGTCATGGGCTCGTCTCCTCCTGTCGGCGGGAACCTCTGAGCTGACGCGCGCATGGACGTGCCCGTCCCAGTCGGGTGTCAGGTGCGCGTGTCGATCGATCTCGAGCCGAACGCGTCATGCCACTGCGCGATCACCGGTGGACTCCGTTTCGCCACTGACGGGACGATGTTCCGGACCCACTGCGACTTGGACCAGCGAACACAAATAGCACGACGCGCAACGTTCAGCGATCCGAAACGTTTGGAGCGCTGATGGTCTCACCAGATTGCCTTCGGCTCCATCCAGAATAGCGAGGCGTCGGCGTATGCGCAGCAACAAATCGTGGACCGATGCGAGCGCGAACACGTTGTGCGCCCAGGCATTTCAAATCCAACCGACCAGTCCAAGTGCGGCGCACCCATCTCTCGCCGACAACTCAGATTGTCTTGACAAAATAATTTGTCGGTGCGAAGGTTGAGCCATGCTCGACGTCGCAGTGATCGAAGAACCCGCCGCGGCCGAGGCGTCCCTGGACCCGATCCGGTCTCGGATCCTCGCCGCGCTCGCCGAACCGGGGTCGGCGGCCATGCTGGCCGGACGGCTGGGGTTGCCGCGGCAGAAGATCAACTACCACCTCAAGGAGCTGGCCCGGCACGGGCTGGTCGAGTTGCTGGAGGAACGGCGCAAGGGGAACGTCACCGAGCGTGTATACCGCGCTACGGCAGCGTCTTACGTCATTTCGCCCAGCGCGTTGGGGGCGGTCAGTCCCGATCCGGCGCGGTCGCCTGATCAGCTGTCGGCGCGGTGGCTGCTGGCGCTGGGGTCGCGGCTGGTTCAGGAGGTCGGGGCGTTGCTCAGCGGGGCCGCGCGGGCGCAGCGGCGGGTCGCGACGTTCGGGATCGACGCGCAGGTGCGGTTCGCGTCCGCGACCGATCGGGCGGCGTTCGCGGAGGAACTGGCGGCCGCGGTGGCAACGCTGGTGAGCCGCTATCACGACGAGTCAGCCGCCGGGGGCCGCACCCACCGGGTGATCGTCGGAATGCATCAGATTCCCGACTCCGCCACCGAAACCGCAGCAGAACAGGAGAACTGAGAATGGGGCATCCATTCGAGATCGAACTCGAGGAGCAGCTGCCCGCCACCCCCGAGCAGGTGTGGGACGCGATCGCGACCGGGCCGGGGGTCGACTCCTGGTTCATGGGGCGCAATGAGATCGAGGCGCGCGTGGGCGGGATCTCGGCCATGGAGACCGGCGGGCAGCGGGAAGAAGCCGTGATCACCGCGTACGAGCCCGGCAAACGGCTCGCGACCCGCACCGGGACCGCCGAGGACGGGCGGTTCATGGCCTTCGAGTATCTGATCGAAGGCCGCGAGGGCGGCAGCACCGTGCTGCGCGTCGTGCACAGCGGCGTACTGGGCGACGACTGGCAGGACGAATACGACGCGCTGCGGCGGGGCTGGCCCTTCCACCTCAATACGTTGCGCGAATACCTGCGGTACTTCCCGGGGCGGACCGCGGTGCCCGTATTCGGTGTCGCCACAGGCACTTCCGGCCGGGCGGTGCGGGACGCGCTCAGCGAGGCCCTGTTGCTGCCGACCCCGCTCGTCGCGGGCGCGCCGGTGCACGCCTCCCCGGCCGGGCTGCCGCCGATCGACGGCGAGGTGGTGTGGGCCGACGACGAACGGTTCGAGATCCGCACCGCCGACGGCCTCTACACCTTCCACCAGGCCCCCACGGGTCTGGCCCTGATGTTCCACCACCTGTTCGGACCGGATACCGACGGAGCCGAAACCGCTTGGCAGCATTGGCTCACCGGCCTGATGCGCTGAACCGACACGACCATCACCCTGTGCACCACCTATCAAGGAGAACAGCATGCGCACCCTGATCAGCTCCGCCTTCGTATCCCTCGACGGCGTCGTGGAGGGCCCCGGCGGCGAACCCGGCTACCGGAACTCCGGATGGACCTTCAAGGACATCGACTTCGTTCCCGAGGCCTACGAGATCAAGGGCCGCGAGCAGGGGGAATCGACGGCGATCCTGCTGGGCCGCACCAGCTATGAGGCGTTCAGCCAGGTGTGGCCGGACATGGAGGACTTCGCCGGCTACAAGGTGATGCCGAAGTACGTCGTCTCCACGACCCTCGAAGCGGACGACCTGGTGTCGAACTGGGGCGAGACCACCATCCTGCGGTCCATCGACGAGGTCGCCAAGCTCAAGGACACCCAGGGCGGCCCGATCATCGTCCACGGCAGCGCCACCCTCAACCGCGGCCTCTCCGACGCAGGCCTCATCGACCGCTACCACCTGCTGGTCTTCCCGTTGCTGCTGGGCGCCGGCAAGCGCCTGTTCTCCGACACCGACAAGGATGTCCAGAAGCTGAAGCTGGTCGAGTCCCAGACCTACGCCAACGGGATTCAGAAGAACGTCTTCGACGTCGTGCGCTGACCGTTCCCGATCGCGGAACGTGGGCCCGGTGGATTCGATCCGCCGGGCCCGCACGCTTCTTACCGTCCCGGATGATCATCCGCGATTACGCTGACCCCGTGGACTTCAGCGAATATGGACCGGGCGATGTCGTGTACTTCCCGTCCGGACCGTTGTCCGGAATCTGCGGCGTGGTCCGGACCGTCGACCACCACCGCGAAGAACTCCGCATCGACTTCGCCGAAGGCATCGTCCATCGCGAAGGCGGTGTGCTCCGCGAACGCCGACATACCTTCACCGTCCGCTTCGACGAAGTTGAGCTCGTCTGACTGGCCGCTGGCGCTCGCACCATCGAAGAGCCGGCCGACACGACCTACGGGGACTTTCGTGCCCTGGTCCGAGAGCCGGCCCTGCGATGTCCTCCAGATCGCGAGCCGCCGCGACAAGGTCGCCGTTCCCGGTCGCTGAGACTGCGCGGTGAGGAACCCGGGGTGGCGGGTGATGGTGGTGGCACCTGTCACAGTGCCATCCAGGAGGTCCGACCGACGTGCGATTCCACTTCGCTGAGGCTGCGGGCGACCCAGCCCATTGGCTCCCGCTGGCGCGATCACTCGAAGCGGCCGGATTCACCGGCATGTGTTTGGCGGACAGTCTCGCCTATCCGTCGGAGTCGGATGCGCGGTATCCGTATACCGAGGATGGCACGCGGGAGTTCTTGCGGGGGAAGCCGTTCATCGAGCCGTTGGTGCTGGCGGCCGCGGTGACCGCTGCGACCAGCAGGCTGGAGGTGACTCCCTTCGTGTTGAAGCTGCCGGTGCGGCCGCCGGTGCTGGTCGCCAAACAGGCGGCGTCGGTGGCTGCGCTGAGTGGTGGCCGGTTGTCGCTGGGAGTGGGGATCAGTCCCTGGCCGCAGGACTTCACGATGATGGGCGTGGACTTCGAGAAACGCGGGAAGCGGCTCGACGAGTGCATCGATATCGTTCGCGGGTTGTGCGGGGGCGGGGCATTCCAGTTCCACGGGGAGTTCTATGACATTCCCGAGATCGAGATGAATCCGGTTCCCGCGCAGCCGTTGCCGATCCTGATCGGCGGGCACAGCGAGGCGGCGTTGCGGCGGTCGGTGGTGCGCGGCGATGGCTGGATGAGTGCCGGTGGGAGCAATGAGGAGCTGGAGCGGCTCCTCGGCCGACTGCGGGAATTGCGGCGGGAATTGGCTCCGGAGAAGGAGTTTCGGACGTTCGCGGCGTCGCGGGAGGCGTTCACGGTCGACGGCGTGCGACGCCTGGCGGATTCGGGGGTCACCGATGTGGTGGTGGGCTTCCGGGGCGTTCATGAGAGCGGCCCCGACGAGCGCACCCTCGATCAACGGATCGAACAGATCGAAAAGTACGCGGCCGCGATCATCGCGGCGCTCTGACATCCCGAGGAGAAGAACATGGACACGATCGAGTCGATTCGCCGGCTGAAGTACCGGTATCTGCGGGCGCTGGACCTGAAGAATTGGGACGAGTTCGCCGACACCCTCACCCCCGATGTCACCGCCGAATACGGTCACCGCCTGTCATTCGCCGATCGCGACGAATTGGTCGGTCATATGCGAAACAGTTTGACCGCGGCGATCATCACCGTCCACAACTGCCATCACCCCGAAATCGATATCGACGGCGATAGCGCCACCGGCATCTGGTATCTCACCGACCAGGTGATCTTCACCGAACAACGTCAGATCCTGACCGGCGCCGCCTTCTACTCCGACGAATACCGGCGCTGCGACGACGGCGTCTGGCGAATCAGCAAGACCGGCTACACCCGCAGCTATGAGGCCATGGAGTCGGTCAGCGACAGCTGGCAGCTGCTGGAGAACCGCTGGCGCTGAAGCGACCCCGCGTTCCCTTATCCCAGACCCCTCGGGCGACATCATCGATTCTGTTGCGGAAGATCGCTCCGGAGCGGGTTAATTGATGTTCGGGCATTCCTCTCCCGCCGGGTCGACCCGTTCAGTGGTCCGACAGCAGTCGGGTGCGCTGGGCGAGGTCGCCCGGTACTACTACAGCGAGGTTGTCATGACCGAGAAATGGAGTGCACTGGCAGCAGCAGGTCTGGCGATTGCGTGCGTCATTACCGGCGGTGCGGGGGTAGCCGCGGCCGAACCTTCTCCCGGCCCCGTAGCGGAGCACCAGCACGAAGCCATGGCCGGTTTTTCCGCTCTACCCTGCTTGCCCTGGATTCTTCCGCCCGCTGTCGACGTCAGAGATTTCTTGATCTGCCTGGCGTGAGCGCGGCGCGAATCAGTGCTGCTTCTTGAAAGGCAGCGCCTGCACGATCAGCATCACGATGGTGCCGACGGCGAATCCGATGACCGCCGACGCGGCCGTATTGGTCAGCCAGGCCAGCAGTCCGCCGATGCCTGCGACGGCGTCGCGGACAGCTTCCTCGGCGTGGTGCACCACCGCGTACGGGGAGTGCCAGCCGAGAGTGTCGGTGCCGGTGAGCAGGATGTGCCCGCCGACCCAGAGCATCGCGACCGTGCCGATGATCGACAGCGCGGACAGCAATTTAGGCATCCCCGTCACCAGTCCGCGACCGACGGTCTGCGCGAACCGTGAGGAGCGCTGGGCCAATGCCAGGCCGGCATCGTCCATCTTCACGATGACGCCGACCACGCCGTACACCGCCGCGGTGATGACCACGGCGACGATGGCGAGGATGATCAGCCGGGGGATGAACGACTGGTGGGCGACCTCGTTGAGGGCGATCACCATGATCTCGGCGGACAGGATGAAATCGGTGCGGATGGCGCTCGCGGTCATCGTCTGCTCGTCGGCGGCAGCGTCGGACTCGGGGCCGTGGCTGTCGTGGTGCAGGAACCGGCCCAGCACCTTCTCGGCGCCTTCGAAGCACAGGTAGCCGGCGCCGAGCATCAGGATGGGCGTGAGGAGCCAGGGCGCGAACTGGCTGAGGATCAGCGCCGCCGGAAGAATGAAGACCAGCTTGTTGCGCAGCGACCCGATCGCGATCCGCTTGATCATCGGAAGCTCGCGGTCAGCGGTGATGCCGTGCACATACTGCGGGGTCACGGCGGTGTCGTCGATGACCACGCCCGCGGCCTTGGCGGTCGCCCGCCCGGTGGCCGCGCCGATGTCATCGATGGATGCCGCCGCGAGCCGGGCCAGCGCGGCCACGTCATCGAGGAGTCCGAATAGGCCTGCGCTCATGCCCGGCAGGTTACCGGCCCAACAGCGGTCAACACGAACGGCTCGACATGGCGGCGATCAGCGCCGCGCGGATGGCGGGCGATTTCTCGCGCTAGGGGTGTGAGGCCCTGACGTTTGTGACGCCGATGGGCAGGCGGTCGGCGAACCCACGGCATCGGATCCAGCCCCGGCGAAATCTGTTGACCCACTCGCTTACTGGCGTGAGATTCCCATCGCCGTAACGCGCCCACGCAGGCCGATCACAGCGACAGCCACCGCCGTCGTGGTGAAAGCGGCACTGCACCAGAACGCCGACGTGGGGTGATCGGTGCGGTCGACGAGCAGACCGGCGGCGGCTGGGCCGAGAACGGCACCGATGTTCAACGCGGTGGTCGCCACTGCACCGGCGATCCGCGGCGCCGCCGGTGTAGCCGTCTGCACGATCGTCGCGATCAGCGTCGAACCGACACCGAACGCGACCGCACCCGCCGCCACCGACATGACCAGCACCCCGATCAGCGCATGCGCGGTCACAGCGGTCAGCAGCCAGACTCCGGCGAGTACGACTGTTCCGGCAAGGATGATTCGCCGCTGATGGCGGTCACTGTGGCGACCAGTGACCATCACTCCGAAAAACGAGCCGACACCAAACAAGGCCAATACCACCGGAACCCACCGATCACCCCCAGCGATGTCGGTCGTGACGGCGCCGAGATAGGTGAACCCGGCGAAGGTTGCCGCGTTGACCAAAACCCCCGCCAGGGCGGCGATCAGAACCGGCCGCTGCAGCAGCACCGACCATTCGCGCCGCATCGGCCGTGCCTGCCCGTCCGACGTCACGCGGTCGCACACCTCACCCAACATCGTCCATACCGGCACGAGCGCTACCGCGCTGATAACGGCAACAGCCCAGAACGCGGAACGCCACCCCCAAACCCGCCCCAGCAACGTGCCTGCGGGAACACCCGCGATGCAGGCCACCGTCACACCGGACACCACCACCGAGGTCGCGCGCCCGAGAACCGCGGGGCCCACCAACCTTGGCAACGCGGCCAGCACGATTGCCAAGAACCCGGCATTGGCGACCGCCGCGACAACGCGCGTCACCAGTAGCACCGCGAATCCGGTCGCGGTGGCACCAACAACATGTGCGGCACAGAACAAACCCAAAAATGCTGTCACCGCGTACCTGACGGGCAACCGGCCCGCCACGATCGCCATCACCGGCGCTCCCACCACCATGCCGACCGCGAACAATGCGGTCAGCAATCCAGCGGCACCGAGCGACACCCCGACATCTGTCGCGATCTGCTCCAGCAGTCCCGACACCATGAATTCAGACGTGCCCTGCGCGAAAACCGCGACGGCCAGTACAAACACCACAACGGGCATAACAGAGATCTCTCCGGATACAAGGCGCCGCAGTCATATTCACGGCACCCGAGATGGGTTGCGGAATCGGGCGGACCATCCGCCCGACAGCAAGAAACGACATCATCCGGCGTTGCGAGAAACCCAAACCACGCCAGTCGCTCAGCGACCGGCGGGAACAACACTCACAACGCCGCCCGGCCCACAGGCCGAGCGGCTACCTTCTGGACGCCTCCGGAGAACTCACTCCGCCACCCTAACCCACCCGCAGCAAACCGAAGCAGCAACTGCAGTCATGGCCCGCAACAGCTAGGGCGCGGGCTCGGTTAGGCGGGTGGTCAGGAAGGCGAGGATTTCGTCTCGGGCCTGGAGGGTGGGGTGGCCGGGTTTGTCTACGAGGTGGGCGGTTACGACGCTGTGGGGGGTTTGGACGGTGTGGGCGAAGAAGGGGGGTGGGGTGGGGTTGGCTTGGGAGGCGGGGAGGACTCGGGCGTTGAAGCGGTCGCCCAGCAGGGAGTGGTAGGCGGTGAATCTGGCTGCTGTGCACCATTTGTCGCCTTCGAAGCGGTAGCCGAGGGCTCGGAGGTCTTCGCGTTCGAAGCGGGCGGCGATGGCGGCGGCGTCGGCTGGGGAGAGTTCGAGGGCGGCGGGGTCGTCGAAAGGGAGGGAGGGGTGGTTGATCACGGGGGCTATGACGGCGGGGTCGAGGGTCATGGTGAGGGCGAAGTTTCCGGTCAGGCACAGGCCGATGGCGCCTACCCCGGGGCCGCCGCATTCTTGGTGGGCCAGGCGGGCCAGGCCGCGGAGCCAGCTGACGACGGGGCTGGTGCCGGTGCCGGCGAGGACTCGGAACTCGGCGCTGACGCAGATGTGGTTGTAGACCTGTTTGCCGAGTTCCACGGTGGGATAGGCGCCGTCGACGCCGAAGAGGGAGGGCAGGTGGACGGTGAAGCCGGCGTCTCGGATCCAGCGGGCGAAGCGGGCGACGTCAGGGCTTATGCCTGGCATTTCGGGCATGAGGATGACGGCGGGGCCGGCGCCGGCCACGTAGACGATCTTGGTGATGTCGTCGACGGTGACAGCTCGCCGGGTGAAGTCGTCGAGGGGGTCGTCGTGGTCCATGACCAGGACGGTAGGGCGCGGGGGCGGGTCTTCACATAGGCTGGATCGCCAGGTATGAGGGTGATCTGGCCAGAGGCGGTGGGCGGTGACGCGGTTGCGGGTGGGAGTGCTCGCGTATCCCGGATGTTTCGGGTCGCAGGTCTATTCGGTGCCGGATCTGCTCACGATCGCGGCGCAGGTGGCTCCGGCGGGGCAGGCGCCGGAGATCGTGGTGATGTCGCCCCGGCGGCAGGTTGTCGCGGCGGGTGGGCTGCGGGTCGCGGTGTCGGCGCTCCGCGAAGTGGATGTGCTGATCGTGCCCGGGTTCGAAACCGGTTCCGCCGCAGCGTTTACCGGAGTCCGGTCGCGATTGGGGCCGGAGATCGCCGCGATCCAGAGGTTTCGGGCGCAGGGGACGAAAGTGGTGTCGATTTGTGTCGGGGCGTTCCTGCTGGCGGAGGCCGGGCTGCTCGCCGGTCGTGAGGCGACCACGTCGTGGCTCTACGCGCATGAATTGGCCCAGACGTATCCGGATGTCAGCGTCGCGGCCGAGCGCACCGTGGTGGCCGCCGACGCGGAGGTGATCACCACGGCCGCGTTCAGCGCGATGTATGACCTGGCGCTGACGCTGGTGCGCGAACACCACGGCGATCGAGTGGCGCGGGCGACCGCGAGATTGACGTTGCTGGACGACACCCGGACGCGGCAAACCCCCTATGCCGATCCAGCACTCGTTCCCGCCCGCCGCGGCGGTCCGCTGTCACGCGAGGTGACTCGATACCTGGACCGCCATCTCGACCAGCGCTACGACCTCGATGCGCTGGCCGCGGTTGTCGGCGTCAGCCCGCGGACGCTGCTGCGCCGCTTCACCAGCGAAACGCAGCAGACGCCCTTGGAATACCTTCAGCGCGCCAGGGTCCGGCGGGCGGGCCTGCTCCTGGAGGAGACCGACCATTCGGTGGCGAGGATCAGTCATCTCGTCGGGTATCGCGACGCCGCGACCTTCGCCAAACTCTTCCGACGGCACACGGGTTGCGCGCCGGGCGAGTACCGGACCGCCTTCCAACGCTCCGCTACCACCGCACCGGCAACGCGGTGAGCCCACCGGTGAAGACGTCGTCGCGTTCGGTCAGCGTGGCCGGGTCCACCGCGAAGGCAAGGGTCGGGAAGCGGGTTGCCAACTGGGAGAACGCGATCTGGAGTTCGAGGCGCGCCAACGGTGCGCCCAGGCAGTAGCGGGGGCCGTAGCCGAACATGAAGTGGGCCGATTCCTGACGGGTGATGTCGACCCGCTCGGGATCGGTGAAGGTGGTGCGGTCGTGGTTGGCGGAGGCAACGCCGAGCAGGACCAGGTCGCCGCCGGCGATGTCGGTGTCGTCGACCGTCAGGGCGTGGCGGGCGTAGCGGGGCAGGCTACTGGCATCGCAGGCGCGCAGGAGTTCCTCGGCGGCGGAGGCGACCAGGTCGGGGCGCTCGTGCAGCAGCCGGAACTGGGCGGGGTGCTCGAGCAGCATGCGGATGCCGACGCCGATCTGCACGGCGGAGGTCTCGTGGCCGGCGAACAGCAGAACCATGGCGTGCGTGGCGATTTCGTCGTCGGTGACGCCGTCGACGGCGCACAGGCGCGACACCACGTCGTCGCCGGGGTCGCGGCGTTTGCGCCCGACCAGGTGCAGGCAGTAGGCGAACAGTTCGGCGACGCCCTGCTCGACCTTGGCGCGGTCGGCGACATTGCCGACGGCATCGACCCAGTCGCGGAAGCGGTTGCGATCCGCGTAGGGGACGCCGAGCAGTTCGCAGATCACCAGCAGCGGCAGCGGGAGCGCGAGGGCGGCCTGCAGGTCGGCGGGCGGGCCCTGATCCTCCATGGCGTCGAGGAGTTCGGTGGTGAGTTGTTCCACGCGCGGTCGCAGTTCCCGCATGCGTTTGGGTGAGAAGTGCGGTTGCAGCAGGGTGCGCATGCGGGCGTGGTCGTCGAGTTCGGTATCGAAGTTGCCGATCGGTCCGCCGGAGAAGGCCGACTCCCCCAGGCGCGCCGCGGTTTCCGGGGTGCGGTGCGAGCGGCCCAGCCGCGGCTCGGTGAACAGGTCGCGCACCAGGTCGTAGCCGGTGGCCAGCCAGGCGGTGTCGCCGGTGGGCGTGGTGGTGCGGGTGATGCCGGAGCCGACGACGCCGGTGACCGGGCAGACCGACGGGGTCGTGTCGCGCGCGGGCCCGTCGGCGGGCCGGGGTTCGGCGGGGGTGGTAGTCATCGGTGGTGTCCTCGGATGCGTTCAGAAGGGTGTGGTGTTGAAGGGTTTCCGCGTGGTGGCGAAGGCACGGTCGAGCGCGTCGGCGGCACCCGCGGTGAGTGATCGCACGCGTCCCGCGCGCTCGAATTCGCTGATGGAGTGGGTGCCGAAGTAGGCGGTGGTGAGTTCGAGCGGACCGATGCGGACATCCGCGGGCGCCCCGTCCGCGGGCGTCCAGGCGCCGTGGCCGCCGGTGATGTCGAGGGCGTAGGTGCCGCTGCTCAGACCCCACGGGTCGGCGAGCTCGATGACGCCGTGGAAGTCGCCACGGAACGCGCGCGCGCCGATGGCCGTGGGCAGGTTGAGGATCCACGTCGACAACCCGGCATCGACGCCGGTCACCGCGGCGGCGCGAGCGTCCTCGAGCAGCAGCGGGGTGGGGTCGTCGACCGCGGTGTCGAGCAGGATCCGGGCGTACTCGCCCTGTCCGAGCAGGCAACGCAGCAGCTCGCGGTGGGCGGGCACGGTGAGCGCGCAGAAGTCGCGCACCTGCACGGTGTCGGCGGCGAGTTCGTAGACGACGTAACCGTCCGGGTGCGTCAAGACGAACGCTCGCGGGTGCATCGCGCTGGGCCACCAGCAGTCGGCGCGATCGAGCGCCCCGGGCGTGACCTGCTGCCAGCGGGCGTAGAGCCGCCGCAGCTCCCCCATCGATTCGGCGTACAGCGATTCCCGCACCCGGCCCGAATCCGGTTCGGCCGCCCGGAGTTTCGCGCGCCCGCGATCGATCCGCAGATGCCGGGTATGCGTCGTGACGCCGACATAGGCGTAACTGCCACCGGGCCCGGGCATGGCCGCGAACACCTCGGCTTCGGTCTCCATGGCGATGGCCATCAACTCGGCCTGCACCTTGGCATAGATTCCACGTTTCTGGTGGGTGGTCGCGACCATCCCCTGCGCACAGGCCGCGACGGTCAGCTGCGCCCCGCCCGGCGCGGTCACCGTGGTGCGGATGATGGCCGCCGTCCCCACGATGCGCGGCTCGCCGGCCTCGGTGACATCCTCCACCACGGCGATGTCCTCGAGCCGGAACTGCTGTTTCCACGACTCGAAATCGTGGG
This sequence comes from Nocardia sp. NPDC004582, assembly GCF_053602115.1. Classification (NCBI taxonomy): domain Bacteria; kingdom Bacillati; phylum Actinomycetota; class Actinomycetes; order Mycobacteriales; family Nocardiaceae; genus Nocardia; species Nocardia sp. NPDC004582. Next base: position 82,501 of record NZ_JBSGCY010000010.1, read on the forward strand.
TCTTCACACCCCCGAACGCGCGGTCGTAGCGCCCGCGCAGCGCCTCCCAGTCGGTGTCGACGGCACGGCGGGTCCGGATCCCGTCGATGGTGCGGCTCTGCCAGTCGGCCATGAGTTCGGAGGTCATGCCAGGCCTTTCGGGTGCAGGGTGGCGGCGTGGGCGCGCACCTTGTCCAGCGCGGTGAGGATGTCGTCGATGTCGGAGCGCTCGCCCAGCAGCACGCTGTGATGCAGGAGCAGAGTGTGGTCGCGATAGTGGTCGGCGCCGGTGAAGTCGCGTCCGGTGGCGCGTTCCATGGCCTCGGCCCAGCGCCGCGCGAAGCGGGGTTTGGTCTGCGGGCGCAGCAGCGCGCTGCGGTGCAGTGGGTCGCGGGGCGGGTAGACCTTGGTGCCGAGTTCGGCGGTGAGCGCCACGGCCACCTGATCGACGGTGGCGAGTCCGAAAGCGCCGGGCCGCAGACGGATTCCATACTCGTAGATGGCGCGCCGATCCACCGCCGCGGGCACGGGGACGGGTTCGAGGCCGGGAATGCCGGGGAGTCCGGCCTCCAGGTCCTTGGCCCGCGCCTCACGCAGCGCGTGCTGGGCGTCCAGGCGCGGCAGCTGATCCAGCAGCAGCCCCGCGGTGAGTTCGGACATGCAGTAGTTCGCGCCCATGACGGTGGCCTGTTCGACGAGTTCGAACTCCCCGGCGGCGGGCGCGTCCGGCGTGTACGCGCGAGAGTCGGCGCGCAGCATGAGCATTCGCTCGTACAGGTCGTAGCGGTCGGTGATCGCGGCCCCGGCCTCGCCCGCGGCGAGCGACTTGGCCGCGCCGAGGCTGAACACCCCGATCGCGCCGAAGGTCCCGACCGCGCGTCCGGCCCACCGGGTACCGTGCGCCTGCGAACAGTCCTCGATCAACGCGAGCCCCTGGTCACGCGTGACCGCCACGATGTCGTCGAGTTCGGCCGCGGTGCAGGCCAGATGCACCACGATCACCGCCCGCGTGCGCGGCGAGACGACCGCACGCAGTTCGTCGCCGCTCAGACAGCCGGTGTCGGGATCGACGTCGGCGAGCACCGGGATCGCGCCCACCCGCAGCACCGCCGTCGCCGGGGCGACCCAGGTCATGGCGGGCACGACCACCTCGTCACCGGGCCCGATGCCCAACGCCTCCAACGCGATCACCAGCGCACTGGACCCGTGGTCCACGCTGACCCCGTGGGCGGCGTCGTTGTAGCGGGCGAACGCCTCGGCGAAGAGCCGTTCGCGGGATTTGCCGCCGCGCGGGCTGTACCAGGTCACCGACCAGCGCGAGGAGTGCAGCGCGGCAAGCAGTTCCGCCGCGGTCCGATTGTCGTATTGCGGCCAGCGCGGCCAGGTCCGTCCGCCGCGGACCGACGCGCCGCCGTGCAGTGCGAGCATGACGCGCCTACCCGACCACGACCGGCACGGACGCCCGGGCGATGACATCGAGCGCGGCCCGGATCTCCGACGCCTCCACCGGCACCAGCGGCAGGTCCCCGGTGAGCGCCGGGCGGCCCAGCGAGCGCAGCAGCACGAACGGCACCGCGGCGGGTCGCGGCGGCAGGTATCCCTTCTTGTTGTCGTCGGCGATCACCGCGAGCACATCGTCGACGCTCACCGCCGCGGGCAGGGCGGGTTCCACGCCGAGCCCGGTGACGATCTCGTAGTGCACGCTCACCTCGTCGTCGGACAGCCATCCGCGCGCGTGCGAGATATGCGCGGCCACCAGCATTCCCAGCGCAATCGCCGCGCCGTGCGGCAGCCCCGCGACGCCGCGCACCCGGTGATCGCAGATCTCGATGGCGTGCCCGGTGGTGTGCCCGTATTCCAGAACCAGCCCGGCGCGACGCTCGAAGGTATCGGCGCGGGTGACGGCGGATTTCGCTTCGATGCTCGCGTCCAGCAGCCACAGCAGCGAATGCGGGCTGCTCAATTCGCCCGCCGCGATGACCCGCCGCAAGCGGTCCAGCGCCGACGGCTGGATCGCGAGGCAATTCTTCGCCATTTCGCACAGCCCGGAACGCAATTCACGCTCCGGCAGGCTGGTGAACAGTTCGACGTCGGTGAATACCGCTGCGGGCGCGTAATAGGTGCCCAGATGATTCTTCCCGACACCGGAGTTGATCGCCTGCTTGAGTGACAGCACCGAATCCATGGCCGCGATGGTGGTGGTCGGCACGTGCACCAGGCGGACACCCCGGAACAGCAAATTCGCCATCAGCCCGGCGAGATTCCCGGGCACCCCGCCGCCGAAGGACACCACCACCGACCGCCGGGTGATGCCGGCGCGCAGCGCGGTCTCCAGATGACCGGACAGGCAGGTCAGCGTTTTCATCGATTCGCCGGAGGGATGCGAGAGGATCAGCGCGGGAATGGATCCGGCCAGGGTGTCGAGGTGGTGACGGTAGCGGGCGCGGACGTCGTCGTCGGTGACGATCACCAGTTTGTCGGGTCCCAGGGCGGCGATCGCCGCGCCGATCTCGGCGACGCAGTCGCGGCCGAAATAGTAGGGAAACGATTGTTCGCCGATCACTATCGTGCGCGACCGCAGACCCGATTCGTCGCGCGACAATGAAGTATTGGCCATTTCCGGTGCCGCTCCTCGCTATTGGCCGATCCCCCATCGACTCCCTTGCCGGCGCCATTGCCGACCCTCGCACGGCCAATATCGAATGCGCGCTCCCCCCTTGGCAACCGCTGGGATTCCCCAGTCAGGTGCACGCGAATTCGCGAGTACCACTGTGCGAAACACGGTGTTGCGCCGCCACCACCGCCGGTGGTACCGGCACCTCCGGCCACCCCGGGTCGTCGTTCGGTGCGCACCGGGCCGGTGCCGCCCCCTAGGCTGGGGGCAGATGACCGTGTGCGAAGGGATGCCGTTGGCCGACAACGAATTCGGGCTGCCGACCGCCGAGGCGCTGCGCGCGCCCACGCTGGCGGAGTTCGTGCGCGAACGCCGGGCGCGGGCCAGTACCCGCTATCCGGTCGGGCTCACCCGCAAGCAGCTGGCCGAGGCCACCCACGCCAGTCTGGGCTACATCGCCAAGATCGAGCAGGGCGAGGCGCTCAATCCCGGCCCGGCCATTCTGGATTCGCTGGCCACCGTGCTCGAGCTGGACGCGGCCGAACGCGTGCACCTCTACCACTTGGCCCAGCAGCGTCCGGCCGGGTCGTCGGCGCGGGCGTTGCGTCACGGTGACGAGGCGGCGGCCGCGGTGCGCACCACGCTCGACGCACTGCTGCCGCATCTGGCGGCCGCCATCGACGACGGCTGGAATGTGGTGGCCTGCAACAGCGCCTTCGACGAGGCGCTGCCGGGACTGTCGGGCCGCGGGCACGTGCTGCGCTGGATGTTCACCGACCCGCGGGCGCGCATCGTGCTCGAGGAGTGGGAGGGTGAGGCGCGGTTGATGGTCGGGCGCTTCCGCGCCTACGCCGCCGGGGCCCCGTGCCGGGGCGAGCTCGACGGGCTGCTGCGGGAATTGGGCGAGCAGCCCGACTTCCGGCGGCTGTGGAACGAGGGGCACGTGCACATCGGCCGCCAGGACCCCACCTTCACGCTGCGGAATCCCCGCACCGCCACGGTGTTCGACGTGCGGGTGCAGCGCTATCGCTCGACCGCGCCCGGCCCGGCGCACCAGCTGTTCATCGGGCTGCTGCTCGAGCGGTGATCAGCGGGGCACTCCCGCGAGGAACCCGCGCAGCAGCGCGTTGACTTCCCCGGGATGGGTGAGGGTGGGGGTCATGGCGGCGCCGGCGATGGTGTGCACCGGCACCGGATTGCCCAGGGCCGCGGCCATTTCCTCGACCTGCTCGGCGCTGATCGCCTGATCGGCCAGCCCGCGCAGCACCAGCGCCGGACAGCGGATCTCGCCCAGCAGCTCGAGCACCGTGTCCCGGTTGACCAGGCATTCCCCGGCCAGCCGGATCCGTTCGCGGTGCGCGGCTTCCCATTTGTCGCGCCACGGCTGCTGCTCCTCGACGGTGCCGCCGACCATGAGCGAGCCCACCATCCGGATGGTCGGGCTCGGGGTGGCGCCGCTGGTCCACTGCTCGAGCACCTCCCGGTACCCGGCGCGGCGTTGCGCGGTCATGGCGGTGCCGCTGCAGCCGACCACGATCAGTCCCGCGACCCGCGGCTGGGCCAGCAGCGCCATGCGCAGGGCCGTGAAACCGCCGTGGCCGACCCCGCCCACCACGACCCGGTCCAGGCCCAGTTCGTCCACCACCGCCCAGGCGTCGCGGGCGAGATCCCAATAGCTGAACGGAGTGTCGTCGTCCTCGGTCTCGCCGTGCCCGCGCGAATCGATGGCGATGATCCGGTAGTCGGGTGTGAGCGCCTCGATCTGGGGCGCGAACATCGCCTGATCCATGAACAGCCCGTGCCCGAGCACCACCGCCGGACCAGGCCCGCCGGTATCGGTGTAGTGGATCTTCACCGAACCTCTGCTCGCAAACGGCATTCCGAAACTCCTTCAGTTCACCCTGCAGGAATCGCTCACCGTACAGCAGATTCCACACCGGGTGACCGTCCTTGCGAGATCCGTCACGCGGCCCGCCGCTACGGGCCTCCCACCACGAATGATGTTCCGCCCGTAGAAAATACGGCTAGACGCGGGGCTCCAGCAGGTACTCGACCAGAGTGATCAGCGCCTGCAGGCAGGGGTTGCGGTCGCGGGCGTCCAGACGCAGCAGCGGGGTGTCCGGATCCAGATCGAGGGCCTCGCGGATCTCCTCGAGCGGGTGGCGGGGCGCGCCGTCGAAGTCGTTGACGGCCACCGCGTACGGCACGCCGCGCTCCTCGAGGATCGACAGCGCCTCGTCGGCCTTGTCCAGGCGGCGGGTGTCCACCAGCACCAGCGCGCCCAGCGCGCCGACGGCCAGGTCCTCCCAGATGGGCACGAACCGGCGCTGGCCGGGCGTGCCGAAAAGATACAGGGCCAAGCGGGGATTGAGGGTGATGCGGCCGAAGTCCATGGCCACCGTGGTGGTGGTCTTGCCCGGCAACCCGGCCATATCGTCGACACCGACGCTGGCCTCGGTGATCGTCTCCTCGGTGCGCAGCGGCCGAATCTCGGACACACTGCCTACGAACGTGGTCTTCCCGACGCCGAAGTTCCCCGCCACCAGCAACTTCACGGTGCGGGTGACGGTCTCCGGCACATAGTCGACGACGCGCTCATGCGGAGAGAGCGCGGAGTCCATGGAGTACCTCCTCCAAGAGGGCTTGTCCCGGCAGCGCCTCCACCGGGGCAGGGTGGGCCAGATGGCCGCTGTCGAGCAGATCCGCCACCAGGATCTTCACCACCGACGGCGGCAGATCCAGGTAGGCGGCCAGCTCGGCGGGGGTCAGCACCCCGCGCCGGGCGATCTGCAGGATGCGGCGGACGTCCGGGGACGCGCCGGGGGGCGGGTCGGACACCGCGATCACCAGACTGACCAGATCCAGCGCCCGACTCGGACGCGATCGGCCGCCGGTGCGCACGTAGGCCCGGACCAGATCGGGATCGCGCCGGGGCCGGCTCATGACCGCGGCAGATCCACTCTGGTCCGCGACGTACTGCCGAGTTCTCGCCCGACCCGCCCGGCCAGTTCGTTCATCCGATGCGCGACCAGGCTGACGTCCACGTCCTGGGTGGTCGAGACCCCCAGCAGCGCACCGGCTCCGGCGGCGGTGATGAAGATCATGCCGTCGGCGTACTCGGTCATGTTCTGGCGCACCGAGTTACCGGCCGAACCGCCGCAGAATTCGGCGAGCGCCTTGCCCAGGGCCCGCAGCCCCGACGCCGCGGCGGCGAACCGCTCGGCGTCATCGATGCTGACGCCACCGGTGTGAGCGATGCGCAGGCCGTCCTCGGACAGCAGCACGGCGAACCGGACACCGGGGGCCTCGAGATCCTCGAGCAGCCAGGCCAGCCGGTTGGTATCACTCACTGCCGTCGCGGGCGTACCGGTCACGATGTCATCCCTTCGGAGTGCTCGTACGCGGCCGCACGACCGCGCTGGGAGCCGCTGTGCCAGGCAGCGGCGATATCGGGACGGGCGGAGGCGGTGGCGTCCGCGGCGTCCGGGCCGGCGGTGGCCAGGGCCACCGTCGCGGAGCGGCGGCGCCGTCGAGGCAGGCCGCCGGAGGTCAGTTCCTGGGGTGCGACCGAGTCCATGGCCACCACCGTGGGTTCGGGATCGGGATCGGGGGTGGGCAGCCGGGTGGGCGCGGGCGCCGGAGTCGGGACCGGCGCTGCGGGCGCCACGGTCATCGGCACCGGGGCCGGCGCGGTCAGCTGCGCGGGGGCCGGGGCGGCCAGCAGGGTTTCGGGGATGAACACCATGGCACGCATACCGCCGTACATGTTCGGGCCGTCGATGTAGACCGAGAACCCGTAGCGGCGCGCCAGCGCGGCCACACCGGGGAAGCCGACGCGCGGCGTCGGGCCCAGCGCGTGGATGTCGACGACCTGGTCGCCGGCCAGCACGCGGCGGGTCTCCTCGAGCTGTTCGGGGTTCATCCGGACGCCGGCGTCATCGATGATGACGGTGACGCCGTGGTGGCCCTCCTGGAAACCGATGTCCACGTACGAGGTCGGCGGCGAGTAGCGCAGCGCGTTGTCCAGCAGCGTCGCGATGGTGTGCACCAGCGGCTCGACCACGCGGCTCACCACCGGGCGGTCCAACTCGCCCGAGCGCACCCGGGTGTAGTCGCGCACGCGGCCGGTGGCCCCGCCCACGACATCGGTGAGGGCCTGCTGCGGCCAGCGGCGGCCGGGCAGACCACCACAGACGATCACATAGGACTGCGCCTGGCGGATCATCTGCTGCACGGAATGGTCGATGCGGGTCAGGGTTTCGAAGGTCTCGTCATTGCGGTGGCGGCGCAGCGCGGCGCTGACCACCTGGCTGACGTCGGCGCCCAGGCTCACCACGGACGCGCCGAACGCGCGCACGGCCGCGGAGGTGGCGTCGCGGGCCGCGCCTTC